>JAFYBQ010000038.1 GCA_017540085.1 Synergistaceae bacterium
GGAAGTTAAAGCCTCTGGACTGCTGAACCAACCTGAGTAGTTGCGGCGAAAGGGAGCAGGAAATGTCGCAGGAATGCGGAAAGAACGAGGAAAACTCGAAAGAGTGTACACAGCACAAAAATACACTTTTTACGTAGCAGACGTTATCACATTGCAGGACAGCCAGCCTTTAGCCGCAAGAATGAGACCCGAATCCCTCGATGATTTCGCCGGGCAGTCTCACCTAGTCGCGCCGGGGAAAATTCTCCGCAGAATCATCGACAGCGACAACATTCCCTCAATGATATTCTGGGGGCCTCCCGGTGTCGGAAAAACTACCCTCGCCGGAATCATCGCCCGGAAAACTCACGCCGACTTCATAACGTTCTCAGCAGTAACAGGAGGCATTAAGGAAATCCGCGAGGTCATGAAGCAGGCCGACATCAACCGAAATTTCAAGACACGCACGATTCTTTTTGTTGACGAAATTCACCGCTTCAACAAAGCACAGCAGGACGCATTTTTGCCCTTTGTCGAACGCGGAAGCATTATCCTTATCGGGGCAACAACGGAAAATCCATCGTTCGAGATTAACGGGGCGTTATTGTCTCGGTGCAAAGTTTTCGTGCTGAAGCCTCTTTCTGTTGACGACATCACTGGGCTGTTACGCAGGGGACTCGGACTCCTTAATGTTACGGCTGATGATGACATTCTGAGGGTCATTGCCGAGTTTGCGAACGGGGACGCGCGGTCGGCACTGTCGCTTCTTGAGATGGCCGCGGCAAATTCTGACGGAGGGGAAATCACCGCAGACATCATAGAGCAGTGTACATCAAGAAAATCATTGCTTTACGACAAGAACGGGGAAGAGCATTACAACATGATTTCAGCCCTCCACAAGTCAATGCGAAATTCTGACCCTGATGCGGCATTGTACTGGCTTGCGAGAATGTTAGAGGCCGGAGAAGATCCGCTGTATATCGCCCGGCGTGTAGTGCGTTTTGCGTCTGAGGATGTCGGGCTTGCTGAACCCGGCGCAATGTCGATGGCTGTTGCTGCATATCAGGCGTGCCACTTTGTCGGAATGCCGGAATGTTCCGTGAACCTCGCGCAGGCTGTAATTCATATGTCGGTCGTGCCTAAGTCAAACGCGGTTGATGTCGCGTACCAGTCGGCAAAGAATGACGCACTTCACACTATGGCCGAGCCTGTCCCCCTGCATATCAGGAACGCCCCGACAAAGTTAATGAAGGAGTTAGATTACGGGAAGGGGTATAAGTACGCTCATGATTACGAGGGTCATATTACGGAGATGGAATGTATGCCGGAAAATCTCAGGGGCAGGGAATATTATCACCCGTCAGAAATGGGAAGCGAGTCGCATTACCGCAAACGGCTTGAGGGTATAAAGTCGTGGAAGTCATCGCACAGTCAGCAATGAAGCCCCCCGCACCCCTACGCGCCCCCTTCGGCCCTCTCCTTTCGCAGGGTTGCGACCCCTCCGGCCTTCGGCCACCTCCCCTTACGCAGGGGAGGCAAGAACCTCGGCGCGAGTCCCTCGTCCCCCTTGCCAAGGGGGGATACAGGGGGGTAATCCTGCCAAGGGGGGAGGGAGCGTAAGCGGAAGGGGGGTAGGTGATTACTTCACGTTCCTTGCGGGGGCAGGCCGTCCGAACAAGTACCCCTGCGCCAAGTCGCACCCGGCTTTCTTGAGGAAGGCTAACTGTTCTTGCGTCTCGACACCTTTCGACAATGCCGGGATTCCCAGCTTCCTCGCCATGTCAACAACCGCCGATATTATGATGTTGGCGCGGTCATCATCCACCGACTTTATCATGTCCATGTCGATTTTCAGACCGTCAAGCGCAAAATCCTTCAGCACCTTCAATGACGAGTACCCCGACCCAAATGCGTCCATCCACACTTTGAACCCGTGCCGCCTCAGCCTTTCCGACTCTCGCTTCATTGCGTCCATGTCAACCGCTATAAGGCTCTCGGTAAGCTCAAATCTCAGCATGGCCTCCGGGATTTTGTGCTTTGCTACAGCGTCCTCAATCACCCGCACAACGTCAGTAAGCTCAAAGTCAAGCCGCGACAAGTTCAGCGACACAGGCACCATTTCCCCGCCGCTGTCCTTTCTCCGCCTAAGCTCCTCGCATACCTTGTTGATGACGAACGAGTCCAGCTTGTGTATTAGCCTCTGTTCCTCAAGAACATAAAGGAAATTTGCCGGGGCTAATCTCCCGTACTGCGGATCCTCCCAGCGCGTGAGAGCCTCAACGGAAGCCGTTTTCCCGGTCTTTACGTCAACAACAGGCTGAAAGAATATCTGAATTTTCCCGTCCCTCATGGCCGACTCGAACGAGGAAATTATATGCTCCTGAAGCTGTACTTTCTCGTCCATTTTCCCGTCATATATCTGCGAGCTTGTGCCGTACTCGTGCTTTATTGAGTCGCACGCAATTTTCGCGCAGTCGCAGATTATGCTGATGTCCATATCGGGAGTCTTTATCTGATATATTCCCGCTTTCATTTCGACAACAACGCCCCGCCGCAAATTGTTCACGCGGATAGACATTCGGTCAATTTTCCCGCTCAAATCCTCCTGTGCTGTAATCACCGCGAAATGATCCTCGCTGAAACGGGCTATGAGTCCCTGCGGAAATGTCTCCTGCAATATTCGCGCAATGGACTTCAGCATACGATCTCCGCCGGCGAAGCCGTATGTCTCGTTGTAGGTGTGGAAGTTCCGTATGTTGATGTAAACGCAGCTGGGATTCCCTCCGCGCTTGAAGAAGTCGCGTATGACGTTCGGAGCGTTGAGACGGAATGCCCGCATGTTAGACAGCCCGGTCAATTCGTCGATTGTCGCGGCTTTCGGTTCGGGTAAACTCGTCTGCCCGGATAAATCGGTGAGCCGCTCGCGTATGTCCATGTCGTGAAGGTAGACGTAGAATATATCGCCTAATTCCGGGTCTCGGACGAAATGCCCCCAGTCCTCAATCTTCTTGATGTTGCCGTTCTTGGTGATTATTCGGTACGTTACGTAGTCGAATCCTCCTGTGGCGGCTATCTGCTTGCGTATGATTGTCTCGACCTCTTCAATGTCTTCCGGGTAAACGATCGTAGCAAAGCTCCCCCCGGTGAACTTCATGAAGTCGTCAACAGAGTCGCACTCAAATATACGGGCTATCTCCTCGCTTGCGTAAATGATTTCTTCCGCGTCATTATTCTTGTAGACGATAAACGCCCCCGGCATGTTGGCGGAAATTTTCGCGAGCGTCATGCTGTCGTTCTCATTGTACATAAAGATTCCTCCGTGTGTGGAATTTTTTGCTGGTATGCCATGAATTTTATCGGCTGCCTTTCACCGCGCTGTTTATTGCGTATGATTTATTGCTTCACTTTGAGATTTTCGGGGAGATTCGCAGCAAGTATTTTCCTCAGAGCGTCGGACTTCATTGGCTTTGACAGGTAATCATTGAAGCCCTTGCTGATGTATTCATCCCGCAGTCCCGTCCCTGAATGAGCCGTGAGAGCGACATATTTCGCCAGTCTTGAAGGGCCGTCAATATCCCGCGCCTTTGTGAGTGTCTCGATTCCGTCCATGCCGGGCATTTTGTGGTCGAGGAAAATAATATCGTAGCGGTTCGCCGCGATAAGGTCTAGTGCTTCATCGCCCGACTCGGCTGTGTCAACTTGGCACTGAAACTCCTTCAGCATTCCTTTTGCGACAACGAGATTCACCGGGGTATCGTCAACCACAAGCAGACGCGCTTCCGGGCATGTGAACGGCCTCCCGTCATCACGAGAGACTCCCGCCGTCCTCATTCCCTCGTCAGCAAGAAGAGACTCATACTCCGCTATTGTCCCCTGAAATCCCTCGTGCGCTAACTGCTGTGTTATGTCAAGCGTGAACGTACTGCCCTTCCCGTATTCGCTCTCAGCTCTGACAGTCCCGCCCATCAATTCCATAAGGTAGCGGACAAGAGTCAGCCCAAGCCCCGCGCCCTGTATGCTTTGCGTTTCGTCCATGTTGACGCGCTCGAAAGATTGAAACAGCTTGCCGATGTCATCAGGACGGATTCCGATTCCCGTGTCTTTCACCGAAATTTTGAGCTTGACCCGGCTGTGTTCGAGGGCAGAGCCTTTTACGCTGAGGGTAATTGCGCCCTCGTTGGTATATTTCACGGCGTTGTCGATGAGGTTGACGATGACCTGCCGGATATGATCCTCATCCCCATAAAGGTGTTCAGGCAAATTTTTGTCGACATCAAGAACGAACTTCAAGCCCTTTTCGCGGACAGCCTCAAAATTTCCCTCCTCAATGTCTTTCAGCATCTGCCACAAATGATAGTCAGCCCGGTAAAGCTCCATTTTCCCGGACTCAATCTTGGAGATGTCAAGAATGTTGTTGATGATGGAAAGAAGATGAGTCCCCGCCCGGCGAATGTCTAACGCTGCCTGGTGAATTTCGGGGTCATGGCTTTCTTTGAGGATCATCTCATTCATTCCCATGATGGCGTTCATAGGTGTGCGGATTTCGTGCGATGTGTTAGCGAGGAAATCACTTTTTGCGCGGGTTGCGGCACTGCTGAGTCTGGTCGAATGCTCTGCTTTCCGCCGGGATTCTTCAAGCTCCCTTTCTACCGTCAGCATACTCCTGTAGCTCGGTGCCTCGTAGTAGAAGAATATCACGAACAGAACAGCGGCGGCGGCGGCATATGTGAAAAGCACCGTCCGTATGAATATGTACTGCACAATGTTGGCGGCAATCAGAACAGCCACGACAGTATTCAGCACGACAAACTGAGATTTCGCGGTGTAGTATTCCCGGTGCGTAATCTGCAGCCACAGTGCCATAGCCGCAAAGTATATGACATACACGCTCCGCCATAAAGTATTGTATGACCCCCGGAAGAGTCCCCCGTCCGTAACGATGAGGAAGAAGAATCCCCCGATGCCCGGCATGAGATTCAGAGCCAGTATCACGAAACTTGACGCAAGAAGCATTCTGTTGAAGCGGGCGAATTTCGCGTTGTCGACATGCACATACGCTTCAACGTACCTCATCAGGAAATATGCGTTGATGTTAATTGAGGCGTAATACATCGTGCGGATTGTCAGGTTCACGGTGTGGCGGTGTCCCCAGCCGTCAATGAGGAGAGTCGACGAGACTTCAAGCAGTGCGGACAGGAAGGTGAACAGCGCAAGAAGCCGGAAGCGCGTATTAATCAGAGCGTTAGTCCTGTAGCGAATGAAGAGGAACACGGCCATGACTCCCAAGAACGGAATCACGGTAGCTTCAATCCATACATTATAGCCATATGTCAGCATAGGGATTATCCCTCCAAACCCTGCGTGATTTTCTCCGTCGGGATATATTTCGCGAGCATTTCTTCAAGCTCTTTTCCGTTCACGGGCTTGCTGAGGAAGTCGTCAAAACCTGCGGACAATAATTCAGCCCTGACTCCTACAAGAGCATTTGCCGTACACACTATCACTTTTGCTTTTGACCCGGGCGAGTCGGGCATGGCTTTAAGGTTATGGAGAGTCTGTTTTCCGTCCATGTGCGGCATCATGTAGTCCATGAGTATAACGTCATAGGGATTTTCCGCGCATTTTCTGAGGCATTCCTCCCCCGATTCGGCCTCGTCTACGGTAACTTCATTCTCCTTCATGAGCGAGCGCAGGACGATTCTGTTCATGTCGTTGTCGTCCACAACAAGCACCTTTGCGCCGGGAGCTTTGAGAATCTTGCGGACTTCCTTTTTCTTGTGGCCTGACTCTAATCCGTACTCCCTGAGAGTTTTTGCGCCTACAATTTTCTGCGGTATTACAACGTGGAATGTTGAGCCGATTCCGTATGTCGATGTAACTTCAACGCTTCCGCCCATGAGTTCAATTAGCCGTCCCGTTATGGCCAGTCCAAGCCCGGTACCCTCGATGTTATGAGTCTCCTTAGCGTCAATCCTGCTGAAGGACTTAAACAGCTTGGGAATATCCTCGGCGTGTATTCCGATTCCCGTGTCAGTAACAGTAACATGAAGAACAATTAATGACGGGTCATCGCCTTTTACGCCGGTCAATGTGAATTTCACGCTGCCTTTTTTCGTATACTTCACCGCGTTGTTGAGGATGTTTACCATAATTTGCTGGACTCTGATTCTGTCGCCGAAAAGCTCATCAGGCAGGGAGTCATCAATCTGCGCTGTGTACTGTAGTCCTTTCTGCTCGGCGCGGATCTTCACCATGTTGTCGACATCACGCAGTACGCGCCCTAAGTCGTAATTTCTTGACGCTAATTCGAGCTGGCCGGACTCAATTTTGGAGAAGTCGAGAATGTCATTGATGATGTGAAGAAGTGAATTGCCCGCGCTCTGAATGTCCCTTGCGTATTCGTAGACGGGGCCGGACTCATATTTCCGCAGGATAACTTCATCCATGCCCATAATTGTTGTGAGGGGTGTGCGAATTTCGTGGGACATGTTCGCGAGGAACTCGCCCTTTGCCTTGTCCGCGGCGATTGCTGCCTGGTTAGCGTCCTCAGCGATGGCTTTGGCTTTGCGTAGGCGGTCTAGTGTGCGCTCTAAATCCCTGTATGCGGGTGTCTCAAGAAGGAAGAAGAAGTAATACAGGTTGACCGACAGAATTATGAACAGCACCGGGATATGAGGGAACATCTGCGACTGTAGGAATATCAGCACCCAGCAGAACGCCAAATTTCCGCACAGTGCCCAGAATTGTCCCTTAGTGAAGGCTCTGCGGTACATGAATATCTCCGCCCATGCCCAAATCGCCCACAGTGCTATGAAGCCGTCTGTGATTACACTGCACAATGCCCCCTCTATGATTTTTCCGTCAGGGGATATTGAGTAGTTCGCCCCGGTGAAATGCCCGGCTAACTGAAGGTAGAAGAACACGCCGAGAAGTATATTCTGTATGTAGTGCATACGCCTCCGCCCGGGAGTGTCTGCCCCGAAATATGACATGTACCGCATGAACACAAAGAACACTCCGCAGTCAGCAGCCTGAAGAACGAGAGAGCATAAATATTTTGCGCCGGGTGAATAGGAGCTTGAGTCAGCAAGAATTATTGACGCTGCGACATCAACAAACGCGCTGGCCGTAACCATGTAGGCATAGCGGAGAAGCCCTTTCTTTTCTGACGATGTTCCCGAATAAATAATCTGAAGGTAAACGCATAGTGTAACGCTCAGAAATATAACGGCAATTTCTGACTCTATAATGTAATGAGCTTCCAACGTGAAAAAAACTCCTTCAGCAAATTTGAATGTGATGGGAGTATTATATATCCTGAACGCTAAATTTCAGGGCTGTAGCACCTGTGCTGTAATTGTGATATTATTCACGGCATGAATACTCACACAATCAGAAATTTAATCCTTGAGCCTGATACATCGGGCAATAATATTACGGCTTTATGTTTCTGCGCGTTCGGCATTGTAGCTTTTGTTACTATGGGAATCACGGGGCTTATACGAATCTGCGGGGGGCATGTCGCATCCGCGTGTGCGTATTTCGTGATCTCTCTTCTGTCGCTGGCAATGTTCCTTTACTCAGTCCGATGCCTTAGAGCCGGACAGCCTGAGAGACTGCGGAAATTGTCCTACCCATTAACGGCGGGGGGATTCATATTCGGCTTAACGTCATTATTCTTTCTTGACGGCGGTATGTTCGGAGGGGTGCCGATATTCTTCATACTGGCTGTAGTTGCGACTCCGTGCTTCCTTCCTACAGATGAAGCTGCTGTGATGGCAGGGCTTGAGATTTTCGCGTATGTAGCAAACGCATTATTCGCCCGGTATTATCCTGCCTCGATAGATTCCTCGCTGGCTGTTCCGGGAAACACCTTCCTTCCGATTCTGATTGTTACGGGAGTTCTTGCTATCTTCTGCCTGATGTACACGTATTCATACCGTCATCAGCAGTCCCGGCTTGACACGGCCATAGCTGAGGCTAAATCAGCAAACGAGGCTAAAAGCTCCTTCCTCAACAACATGAGCCACGAGATTCGCACGCCGATGAACTCAATACTCGGTATGAACGAAATGATACTACGCGAGGAGGAACGGCCCGAAATCCGCGAATATGCCCTAGTGATTCAGAGAAGCGGACGCGCCCTGCTGGGAATCATAAACGATGTATTAGACTTCTCGAAATTGCAGGACAAGAAAATGGAAATTATGCCTGTGCGCTATGATTTAAGCTCGCTTGTGAATGACCTTGTGAGCATGGCTGCGGAACAGGCAAAGAAAAAATCCCTCACCTTCACCGTGAACGTTGACAAAAAGATTCCCCGAATACTTGACGGCGACGAGTACCACATACGGCAGGTGATAATGAATATCCTGAACAACGCCATAAAGTACACCGAGCGCGGCGGAGTAACCCTCACAATCGGCTATGAGACTCTCGACACGTACAACATACTGCTGAAATGCGCCGTGAGTGATACGGGAATCGGCATAAAGTCAGAGGACATAGAAGACATCTTCCAGCCGTTTGAACACGTTGAAGCCTCGCGGAAATTTAGCGCGGACGGCTCCGGCTTGGGACTCCCAATCGTGCAGAAGCTCCTTCAGCTTATGGACTCGGAGCTGAGAGTCGAGAGCGTATTCCACAAGGGATCAACATTCGCATTTGACGTGAAGCAGTCTGTCATAAAGTGGGAGCCTCTCGGAGACTATGAGCGGGCATTCTCACAGACGGCGGCGAGGAACGGGAAAACGTTTACTCAGTCATTCCAAGCACCGAACGCAAGAGTGTTAGTTGTTGATGACGCTGATGTGAATTTATTGGTGTTCGCGAATCTCCTCAAGAAGACGAAAATCAAAATCGACACAGCTTCAAGCGGTCTCGAAATGCTCCAGATGGTGAGAATGAATCACTACAACATGATATTTCTTGACCACCGTATGCCGGGGATGGATGGCATTGAGGCGTTCCACAACATGAAGAAGATGACGGACGGACTGAACTATAACACGCCCGTTGTAGCCCTGACCGCAAACGCTGTATTAGGGGCGAGACAGCTATACATTGACGAGGGATTCAGCGACTATATATCAAAGCCGGTTGACACTGTGAGGCTTGAGCAGGTATTGCTTGAGTATCTCCCGCCTGATTTAGTTTTGCGCGGTGATGATATGACAGAAGACACGCCCGCCCCGAAAGCCGCAGTAACAGAAACAGCAGAAGAGTCCCCCGAACCTGAAGACGGGTCAGCAAAGTACAAAAACATTCCGGGTATCGACTATAACGCGGCCGTAACAAACTGCGGAACGGAGGATACATTCATTCAGGCTCTTGAAATATTCTATAACTCCCTCGACAAGAAAGCGGACGAAATAGAAGGCTTTGAACGCGAAAAGGACATCAAGAATTACACGATAAAAGTACACGCCCTCAAGAGTGCCGCCCGTCTCGTAGGTGCGCTGAAACTTTCTGATGACGCAAAATATCTTGAAGCCTGCGGGGACAAGAACGACATCGGCGAAATTGAGTCCAAGACTCCCGCGTTATTGTCGCTGTACAGGAGCTACAAGCCGGAACTCGCGAAAGTTTTCGGTGCGAATGATGAGCCGGATATGTCATTGCCGGAAATTTCGGTTGATGACCTTCACGAAATGTATTCGCTGATTAAGGGGTTCGCGGCAGATTTTGACCTCGACAACATAGACAGGCTAATGGAGGAAACAAAGCATTACCGAATCCCGGAGGCCGAGCGCGGCAAATTCGAGAAGATTAAAGAATGCGTAACAAGCGCGGACTGGGGGACTCTTGAAGAGCTATTGTAGGCTATAATAGACAGGGTTGGACATATTTAACGTGAAAGAAGGAATGCAGGAAAAATGAGCAAAATATTATTCATCACAGAAAAGGTCAGCTTCATTTCAGAGGGCATAATCAATCACCTTAAAGCGCAGGATTTCGAGGTTCTTACGGTGAAGCCCGATGTTACGGCAATCTCAAACTTTCTGAAAGAGGACAACGGAAGCGATGAGGAAGGAATAGATCCCGAAGTCGCCGCGCTATTGAGCCAGGAGTCAGAGAAAGCAGAGGGAGAGTCAGCAGAAGCAGGAGCCGCCCCCGACAAGAAAGACGACATTCCGCGAATATTCATACTCTACCTGCAGGGCGAGGACAATTTGATGATTGACGTACTCGGATATATCCGGGATTTAGTCGAGGATCGCGGGATACGCTTCTTTGTCATCGGGACTCAGGAAGAGCTTGACACGATAATAGGCAAGAAAGCCGACTATGTAGCGCAGATGTACACGCGCCCCGTAGACCTGGCCGAGCTAATCAAGAGGCTTCAGAAGGAAGGGGAAGCAGTCGACAAGCTCAAAGAGTTTAAGAGCATTCTTATTGTTGACGATGACGCAACCGCGCTCCGCTCAATGAAGAGCCTTCTGTCAACACGCTACAAGATTCTTGTCGCAAGCTCAGGAATGAACGCCATAACGATTCTGGCAAAGAACAAAGTTGACCTGATACTTCTTGATTTCGAGATGCCAATCGTGAACGGCCCGAAAGTTTTGGAGATGATACGCTCAGACCCGAACACGTCAAACATTCCGGTGATGTTCCTGACGGCAAAAGGCGACAAGCGCAGCATTATGGAAGTATTGAGATTCAAGCCGGAAAAATATCTCCTCAAAACAATGCTCCCGAAAGACATTCTCGACAGCATTGACGATTTCTTCAAGACAAGACGCTAACGTGGGAATGTTCCTTTCTTTCTGAGACCCTTTCCGCCGAAAACGGGAGGGGTCTTTCTCTTACGCATAGCCGAGACGCTTCAATGCCGCCGGATTTCTCCTCCATCCCGGGACAACCTTCACCCACAAATCAATATACGCCGGAATCCCGGTAACATCCTCGACAGACTTCCGGGACTCCTCTCCGATTCGCTTAATCATTGAGCCGTTCGCGCCGATTATGATTTTCTTCTGCCCTTCCGTTTCTGTTACCAGAGTCGCACGGATATATAGCTTCCTGCGGTCGGGATATTCCTCCGGGCTTTTGTACTCGTCAACAACAACCGCAACACAATGCGGCACTTCATCGCGCAGTAACATCAAAACTTTCTCCCGTATAATCTCTGAGGCCATGAATTTCTCTGTCGTGTCCATCAGAATATCAGGGTCATAAATCGGCTCACCCTCCGGGATATGAGGCATTAACGCGGCCATGAGGGAGGCGAGTCCGCGCTTTGTCTTTGCGGAAATTGCTACCTTGTCGGCAAAAGTATACAGCTCTTCATACAGCCTGAATGCCGGGGCGGGGTCTGAC
>JAFYBQ010000039.1 GCA_017540085.1 Synergistaceae bacterium
GGCACAAAAAAAGGACTGACAGAGTCTGTAAAGTTTTCTGTGTATAGACACAATTTTTTCTAGAATTTGCAAGGTGTTCGTTTCATCAAAACACACTTTTCTGCACAGACTCAGCTGACATTCAACGCCAGCCCCTTCAGAAATTTTTGCCTTAACGTTTTCCCGCTTTTGTCTCGATTGCCGACATCAGCGACTCGAACGCAGCGTTAAAGGATTTGAGTCCGTCAGCAAGCAACTTAGCGCACACTTCGCCGAGATCTATTCCGATTTCCGCAAGCCTCTTCATGTCCGACTCAGCCTCAGCGAGTCCAGTCTCAAGAGTCAATGCAGCATGGCCGTGATTCACAAACGCTTCAAGCGTCGCAGGCGGTACGGTGTTCACTGTGTCAGGGCCGATTAATTCCTCGACATATTTCACATCGGAGTACGCCTTGTTCTTTGTACCCGTGCTTGCCCACAAAGGACGCTGAACCTGTCCCGCGCCCGCAAAAAGCCTCCTGAACTCCTGATACATGAGCTTGATTCCGTCAACAGCAATCCGCCCGCATAATGACGTTTCGCCCTTCTCCGAAAGCAGTTTGTCAACAGCACCGTCAACCCTGCTCACGAAAACTGACGCGACAGAAGCCGCCTTGCCTCCGCGTTTCACGCCCTCAAGATATGCTTTTGCGACATCGACATACTGAGCGTGTGAGAAAATCAGCGTTGAGTTCACGTTGACGTTTGACGCAATGCACTCCGTTAATGCCGAAATTCCTTCAGGTGTCGCCGGAATCTTTATCATGACATTGGGACGGTTGAGAAGCGCGAACAATCTTTTTGCCTCGCTGATAGTCGTATCACGGTCAGAAGCAAGCAACGGATTCACTTCGAGAGAGACATAGCCGTCTTTGCCGTTCGTCCTGTCGTAAACCTGGCGCATTATGTCCGCAGCTGCTCCGACTTCCTGAACCGTTAAAGCCTCGTAGATTTCCGCTGTTGTTTTGCCTGATGATGACAGTGATTTTATTGCGCCGTCATAGTCCGCTGTCTTTGCGATTGCGTTCTCGAATATTGACGGGTTTGTCGTAACGCCCGTAACGCCGAGATTAATCCATTCCTGAAGACCGCCCGATGCTACAAGCTCCCTGTTGATGTAGTCAAGCCATATTGACTGGCCGAGATTGAACGCCTGATGTATTGCTGTCATTGATGATATTTCCTCCTTACTTAATGTTTTTACAGCTTACTCCCTTAACGGTGATATACCCCCTGTGTCCCCCCTAACGGTGATATCCCCCCCTGTGTCCCCCCTAGTTTAGGGGGGATAGAGCAAAGCGGGAGAGGGGTAACCCTTTTACCATTTCATTGCGCTGATTGCTGCCTTCTCGATTTCGAGTCCAGCAACGTAACGCCGTGTAAATTCCTCAAAGCCTTTCACTTCTTCCGGGTCAGGGTTGACAGCTTCCCCGGACAAGTCTTTGAACACTCTGCTGTTGAGATAGTCCTCAAGTTTTCCCGCGCTCTTTCCGTCAGCAAGATACGCCGCAAGAAGCGCGATACCCCATGCGCCTCCCTCGCTGGCTGTTGACATTACGTAGACGGGAGAATTTACCGCAGCCGCAAGAAATTTCTGCATGACTAACGGTGTCTTGAAGAGTCCGCCGTGCCCGGTGATTCTGTCGAGCCTGACTCCCTCGTCCTTCAACAAAATATCCATGCCCAATTTCACCGCGCCTAATGACGTGTAGAGATTCACGCGCATGAAGTTAGCGAGATTGAATTTGCTGTCGGGCATTCTCGCGAAAAGGGGTCTTCCCTCGTTGATGAACGTAACATTTTCGCCGGAGTAATAGCCGTATGCCAAGAGTCCCCCGCAGTCTTTATCGCCCGTCAATGAATGAGTGTACAGTTTCCCGTACAATTCGCCCATGTCGGCGGTAATCCCCATGAGTCCGCAGAACTCGTGAAAGAGTGAGACCCACGCATTGAGGTCGCTCGTTCCGTTGTTGGCGTGGGACATAGCGCAGGGGAATCCTGAAGGTGTCGTTACCATGTCAATCTCGCGGTGTAACTTCTTGAGCTTTTTGTCGACAACTATCATCGCAAACGTGCTTGTTCCTGCTGAAAGGTTGCCTGTTCCGGGTGCTACTGCGTTCGTTGCGGTCATTCCCGTACCTGCGTCGCCTTCGGGGGGACACATCATCACCCCGGCTTTGAGAGTCCCGGTCTCATCGAGGAGTTTCGCGCCTTCCTCTGTGAGTTTTCCGGCGTTGTCTCCTGCGACTAAAACTTTCGGGAAAACGTCAGCGAGTTTCAGCGCATGGCCGTGTTTCTTCATGAGAGCGTCAAATTTTGCGGCCATGTCCGAGTCGTAATCGTGAGTCTCCGAGTCAATCGGGAACATTCCGGCAGCGTCTCCGATTCCGATGACCTTTGCGCCCGTCAGCCTGTAGTGAATGTAGGCGGCAAGTGTGAAAACGGAGGCGACATTCTTCACGTGGGACTCGCCGTCTAATATTCTCTGGTACAGGTGAGCGCATGACCATCGTAACGGAATGTTGAAGTCAAATAATTCTGTGAGTTCGTCAGCGGCCTTTGTCGTGTTAGTGTTTCGCCAAGTCTGGAAGCGGGCTATCTGCTTGCCGTCCTTGTCGAGGGCTATATATCCGTGCATCATCGCGGAGACTCCCATTGCCCCGAATGTCGCGGGTGTTACGCCGTATTTAGACTCGACATCTTTACGCAGGGAGGCGTAGCACGAACGGAGTCCGGCTTCTGCGTCCTCAAGATCATACGTCCATACGCCGTCAACTAACTTGTTCTCCCAGTCGTGAACACCTGACGCTAACACATGGCCGTCATAATCGACTAACACGCCTTTGATTCTCGTTGAGCCGAACTCAATCCCTAATGCGGTTTTTCCCTCAAGGATTAATTTCTTTGCGTCCATAAATTTACCTGCCTTTCATGAACGACTCAGCTATCTTTTCCGCTGAGAGTCCCATTTCAGCGCGCACTGAGTCAGAATTTCCCGACTCGCCGTAATGATTCACTCCGAGTGTCTGAATTTTCGGGAGTGCGATTCCTTTTCGTACTGACTCAAGCACCATCACCGCACCCATTCCTGTATTTGCGTTGTGATCTTCAACCGTCATGATGTGGCCGGTCTTCACTGCCTCATTGATTGCTGACATATCCGGCTCAAGCGGGCATGATACGCCGTAAACAGAAACCTCGACTCCTTTTGACGCGAGAATGTCGGCGGCCTTCAGTGCGATTTGCGCCATGTAACCGAGCGCGAATATTGCGCCGTCTTTGCCGTCCCGGAGCTTGTCTGCCTTTCCGTATGTGAAGCCGTAACTGCCCGTGTAATATTTCAGCCCGTCAATCTTTGAGCGTCCAACGGCCATGCAAATATCGCCCGGAGTTTTCAGCATCCATCGAGTTGCCCTGTCTGTCTGGTTCGGGTCAACAGGTACAACGAGCTTCCAGCCGAACATGTTACGCATTAATCCGACGTAATCAATGCACTGATGAGTCTTTCCGTCCTCGCCAACGTCAAGCCCGACATGAGTCAGCACTGTCTTGTTGCCCGTGCGGTTAATGTCGTTGAGCCTCTGCTGGTTGTAGACTTCATCAACGCCGAAAACGCCAAATTCCGCCCATACGCTTACGACTCCCGCAAGGCTCGCAGTTCCCGAAGCTGTTGCTACTGAATGTTCCTGTATACCGCTCTGAATGAAATTATCGGGGCATTCCTTCTTGAAGGCTCCTGTCATTACGGACGGGGATAAATCGCAGTCGAAAACGAGAATCGGAGTCCGGCCTTCCTTCTTGTAGTTGCGTTTGCCTACATCAGCGAGAGCTTTGCCAAATGCGCCGCGGTTGTCCGAAACTTTTTCGCCCTCGTAATCGAACGGAGTCCCAGTGTCAATGTTCGGCGCGGGGGGAAAATCTATCTTCCTTCCTGCGAATGTGGGGGGATTCTTTCTGCGTTCGAGTGCCTTTGCGAGGGTGTCAGGTTCTCCGCCGAGATGAGCTACAATTTTCGCGTAATCGTCATTTGATACGGGCTTTCCGTGATAGTCGGGGATTCCTTCCATGATTAGGCCGTCTTTGCCCATGACCGTCTTGCACAAAAGCACGGTGGGTTTTCCGTTTTTGCCCGCGTTCCTGAGAGCCTCATAGAGTGCCGCGAATGAATGCCCGTCAACCTCTACAGCCTCCCAGCCGTCAGCCTCCCACAATGCGCGAATATCACACGGCAAAATTTCCTGACGTGTTCCCGAAAGCTGTATGTCGTTCCAGTCGATGAGAGCCGTTAAGCCCGTGAGATTCTGACGCACTGCCATGCGCCGGGCTTCTGCGATTTGTCCCTTTGTCTGTCCTCCATCGCCCATGAGAACATACACGCGGCCATGATGATTATTTGCCTTCTGTGCGAGCGCGAATCCGACTCCCGCTGAGAGTCCCTGTCCTAAATTCCCGGTGCCTAAATCGATTCCGGGAATTTCGCGCTCAACATGTCCCTGAAAAACTGAGCCGCACTGCCTGAAATGCGCCATTGCCTCTTCACGGTCAACGAATCCCCATTCCGCTAACGTTGCGTAGACTCCTGCTGACGTGTGGCCGTGAGAGATTACGACATAATCACGCGCTGTAGTGCTGCAATTTTCCGGCGTAAGGTCGGCGACTCCGTATACTGTCATGAACATCTCCATGCTTGAGAACGCTCCGCCGGGGTGTCCTGACTTTGCCGCGCTTACCATTGTGAGGGCTGTAATTCTCGCTCTCTTTGCTGATGTTTCGAGGGCTGTTATCTGTTCGGGCGTTAATTTATCTGACGGGTATTTGTGGATATTGGGTAATGCCATAATGATTCCTCCTGTTAAATTGCTGTTCCTTCCCTATATTTCCCCTTGCAGTTACCCTCCTTCTGCTTGCGCTCCCTCCCCACTAAGTTAGGGGGGACACGGCTTGCCGAGGGGGGTAACACCTCACAAGGGGGGTGAACAGCGGGGTATTCCTATCACACTCTTCCGCAGCTGCCGATGACCTGCATTCTTTCTTTCACGTAGCGTTTTACCTCCTCCATTCCGTATGCGCCGTATTTTTTCGGGTCAAATACTCCGGGATTTTCCTTCATGTATTTCTTCACGCCGTATGTGTATGAGATTCGCAGGTCTGTCGCGTAATTCACCTTGCACATTCCCATACTCACACAGCGAATCACCTGATCGTCCGGGACTCCTGATGTGCCGTGCAAAACTAACGGGATATTAACGCGCTCATGAATCTTTGTGAGAACGTCAAAATTTATGTGAGGCGTTCCCTTGTAGACTCCGTGAGCAGTCCCGACAGCAACAGCAAGAGAGTCGCACCCGGTTTCCTCAACGAATATTTTTGCCTCGTCCGGGTCAGTGTAGGGATTTTCCGACTGTGAATTGTCGAGGCCGTCTTCTTTTCCGCCTACCCTGCCTAATTCCGCCTCAACGGGAATATTAACGGCGTGGCAAATTTCGGTTACTGTTTTTGTGAGGGCTATATTTTCCTCAAGCGGCAGCTTGCTTCCGTCAATCATGATTGATGTATACCCCGCGTGAAGTGCCTGCACCGCCATAGCAAGCGAATTGCCGTGATCCAAATGACAGGCTACGGGGATTCGCGTTCGTCTTGCGGCGGCTCTTATGTTCGCGAAATAGAAATCAGCCCCGGCATATTTCACTGTCCCGGGAGTCGTCTGCATGATTACTGGGGAATTTGTTTCCTCTGCCGCTGAAAGTACAGCTAACACCATCTCCATATTCTCAACGTTGAAAGCTCCTACGGCGTATTTGTTTCTCTGTGCGTCAAGCAATAATTCTCGTGATTTCACAAGCAAAATTTATCATCTCTCAATCGTAAATCTTAGTGCTTACTGCGTAATTGTAATCCTCGCACAAAGCTACTACGCAATCTTTCACGAGCGCGGAAGCCTTCAGCGGTAATTTTCCGTCCCTGACTCTTTTGTGCTGGCGGGGCAAAAATTGACTCAGCATTCCCGCAGGTATTTCTACACTGTCAATGTTGGCGAATAATTTTGTGATTGCTGACTTGATTTCGGGTAGGCTGAAATAATATCTGCAACGGTCGGAATAACTGTACTTCCTCGCAATGTGCTTCTCCAATTCTGAGCCGTGATAATGTTTCTCCCAGTTGTGCGGATTTTCGAGCATTGCGGACTCTAACGTCTCAACAAAATTAGCGCGTTCATTTTCCGGGACTAGCTCACGCTCAATCATGCTGAGTGCGAAAAGTCCCTCACGTAATGCGAACGTCAGAGCCGGGCCGACTTTGAGAATCGCTATTCCGTCTTCTGCCATCTCGCGCAATTTTTCGGGGGGCTGATAGTCCGTTGAATGTCCCTCGAAAACAAAGCCGGGATATTTCCTCAATGTAGATGTGAGACTCGCCGCGTCATTCCTGCAATACTGGTGAATGTCCCTGTCGCCAAATTCGACTCCGGGCTGAACTACTACGGCTATAACGTCCTGCCATCTGTCGGAGATTCCATGCTCCTCGAATTTCCGCTTGTAGGTCATTAGTGTAGTCTCAAAATCTTTCGGGCTTGTTACGGTGAGTCCCTCGTCATTCTGCGTCCCGCCGGGGATTGGCACTTCACTGCCTATGACGTATACCGGGCGCATTTCGCTGGGATTATTTTTCCTCATCTCCTGATATGCTTTCTCGCACTCCTCAAGCAATGCCGCTCCCCTTTCGGCGATAACGTCATCGGAGAGCCGCCCGGCAGGGTCATCAGCAACCTTCATGCTTGTGTCAAGATGAATCTTCTTGAACCCGGCCATGACGCAGAGACGCACTAATTCACGCGCACGGCTCATAGCTTCAGCCTCCGGCAAATTCGCCCACACAAGCGGCCCGATGTGATCTCCTCCGAGAATGATTTTTGCCCGGTCAAATCTCACCTTGTCCGCAATACCGTAAACGTAATCCCGGAAATCTTGCGGCTTCATTCCTGTGTACCCGCCGTACTGGTTAATCTGATTCGCTGTCCCCTCGATGAGAATCGGAGAGTCGAATCTTTTCCCCTGCTCCAAAATTGCCTCTATTGCGAGTTCGTTTGCGGTGCAATATGACGGTATGCCCGCGTGGATTCCTGATTTCCTTCGTTCTGAGATGTCAAGCAAAGGATTCCGCAACGTAAAAATTACTCCTTTCACAAAAATAAAAGCCCCGCAAGTTTTCACAGGGCTTCAATGTCTCATATATCGTTATGACTCCTCTATCATTTTGCGGACTGACTCAGGCGAGATTTTCCCCTCCATCGGCCCGAATGCGGCGGCGTTCAATGCTCCTGCTGCTGCTCCCATTTTCGCGCACTCTGCTAACGTCTTCCCCTCGGCGAGTCCGCAGATGAATGCGGCATCGTATGAGTCTCCTGCCCCGGTTGCGTCCTCCTGAATGACTCTGTAGACTGGCTGAGAAACCTCAAGACCTTTGCGCGTGTAAATGCTTGAGCCTTTAGAGCCGTTTTTCAGCACAAGGACTTCAAGATTTTTATTGCTGAACACTGACTCTATTGCCTCGTCAAGATTTTCTTTTCCCGCAAACATTTTCAGCTCGGAGACTCCCGGCATTAATATTGATGAGCTTCTGAAGACTTCCTGCAACATCTCAAGCACCGCATTATCTTTCAGCATTTCGAGTCGTACATTCGGGTCAAAGGAAATTTTCACGCCGTGAGAGATCATCATGTTCATAGTTTTGACAATTTCCCGCGCGAAATTCACATCAGCCATTAACGAACAGCCCATTATGTGAAAATATTTCGTGTCCTCAAAGCCTGTGAAATTTCCGGGAGCTTTTGCCTTAACGCATGGGGAATTGTCCATGTAGAACAGAAATTTTCTTGAGCCGTCAGCAAAATACGTAACGAACGCTATACCCGTATGGCCGTCTTCAGGAATGATTACCCGGCTAACGTCAACGCCGTCATGTTTGAGCCTGCGCATAATGTTTTCGCCGAAATCGTCATGTCCGACTCCGCTGATTATCGCTGTGGAATGTCCGAGTCTCGCCGCCGTGCTGATAAATATACCGGGTGCGCCGCTTGGGAATGGGCCGCGAAAATAATCGGACTCGTATAGCGGTATGTCTTCTTTCGGGCGCATTATCTCTACAAGAAGCTCGCCCATTGTTACAATTTCTGCCATGAAAAATTTTTGCCCTCCCTTTGATGATGAGGATAAATAATTCTTGTGGGATTTGGGGAAAAGTTTACTATAATTGATGGGAAATGTAAAATTTTCAGTGCGGAGGAGGGGACTTGAACCCCTACACCTTTAGGGTATCAGATCCTAAGTCTGACGCGTCTACCATTCCGCCACCCCCGCAAACTGTCTCTATTGTATCACGACACAGGGACTTCCATCGGGTAATTTCCGTCAAAACATGCCTTGCAGTATGAGTCCTCAGCGCAGACTTCCCGCAAACTTTCCTCGCTGAGATATGTTAATGAGTCCGCGCCGAGATATTCGCAGATTTCTTCCGGCGATTTCTGTGCGGCTATGAGCTTCTCACGGTGCGGAGTGTCAATCCCGAAATAGCACGAGAATTTCACCTCAGGGGAAGCCGCGCAGACATGAATCTCTTTCGCACCCGCGTCCCGGAGATGTCCCACAATCCTCCGCAATGTCGTTCCGCGAACTATAGAGTCGTCAATGATGATTAGCCTTTTGCCCTCGATGTTCCGCCGAATCGTAGACAGCTTTATGCGTACAGCGTCATCCCTCATTGCCTGAGACGGTAATATGAACGTCCTGCCCATGTACTTGTTCTTGATGAGTCCCTCGCCGTAGGGAATGCCGGAAGCCTCCGCGTAACCTATCGCAGCAGGTATACCCGAATCAGGCACGGCCATTACTACATCAGCCTCAATCTTTCGTTGCTGTGCTAACTTCATTCCGCACCTCCGCCGGAAATCGTACACGCTCACTCCGTCAACAATAGAGTCCGGCCTCGCGAAATATACCATCTCGAACACGCACAAATTTTTCCTGCACCAGTGAGACGGCTCAACCGATTTCAGCCCGTCCCTGTCGGCAATCACTATTTCCCCCGGCCTGACATCGCACAGAAATTCAGCGTCAAGAGCTTCAAGCGCGCACGTTTCAGACGCGAACACATAGCCGGAGTCATTCTTCAGCTTACCGATACAGAGCGGGTGAAGGCCGTATGAATCTCTCACGCCGATTAATTTATCGCCAATGGTAATCACAAGGACATACGCGCCCTTAATGAGGCTCATTGCGTTTTTGATGCCCGCCTCGATTCCCCGCGAGCCGTGCTGGCATATTAGGTTGAGAATTGACTCGGAGTCGCTTGTTGTGTGGAAGATTACGCCCTCATCCGTGAGCATTTCCCGGAGGCTGTCGGCGTTGACGAGATTGCCATTATGCGCGAGGGCTATTTCACCGAGACGGCACGAGGCCACTAGGGGCTGTGCGCTCCTCTGTGAACCGTCGCCCGCTGTCGAATATCTCACATGGCCGATGGCGATATTCCCGGGGAGCTTCCCGAAATCATAGTCCCGGAAAACTTCCCCGGCGAGTCCCAAATCTTTGCGGATTTCGATTTTCCCCGCCGAGTTCGCCGCAATCCCGGCACTTTCCTGCCCTCTGTGCTGAAGCGCGTACAGTCCGTAGTACACCAAGCGAGACGCTTGCCCCGCCTCATCATTCAGGTATACACCGATCACTCCGCACTCCTCGTGAAGCTCATCAGACATTGCCGTTTATGCGCCTGAATATTTCCTCGTAGGCTTCCTCAACCCCGCCCATGTCCCTGCGGAATCTGTCCTTGTCGAGCTTCTCATTCGTCTTTGCGTCCCAGAAACGGCACGTATCCGGCGAAATCTCATCAGCAAGAATGATACTGCCGTCAGGGAGTCTCCCGGCCTCTATCTTGAAGTCCACGAGCTTGACTCCGATACCCGCGAAAAATTCCCGCAGGACATCGTTGACCTTGTACGCCATTTCCCGAATCACTTTGAGTTCGTCCTCTGTCGCAACTCCCAAGGCTATTATGTGGCTGTCGTTGATTAACGGGTCATTGAGCGCGTCATTCTTGAGGGAAAATTCAAGCGTCGGACATTTCAGCGGGGTGCCTTCCTCGACTCCGTAACGTTTCGAGAATGATCCGGCGGCTGTGTTGCGGATTATTATCTCAAGCGGGACTATCTCGACTGCTTTCACGAGGGTCTCGCGGTCGCTTAACTGTTCGGCAAAATGAGTCCTCACTCCGTTTTTCTCCAACAGTCTGAACATCATATTGCTCATCTTGTTGTTGATTACTCCCTTGCCTGTGATTGTTCCGTGCTTTAGGCCGTTGAAGGCTGTCGCGTCGTCTTTGTACTCGACAATGTAATATGACGGGTCTGAAGTCGCAAAAACTTTCTTGGCTTTTCCCTCGTAACGCTGCTCTAATTTCGTGATGCCCATGTTAATTTTGTTCCTTCCGTTGTAGATTGCTGCGTGAATATTATACATGCCCGCGCTAGTTGCCGCTGTCAGAGTCAGAGTCAAAAAAGTCTTTCCGCTTCCAATACCATAGACCCATAGCAAGCCCCCCGAAAATGAATCCCCCGCTTAAACCGCCGATAACGTAATCCATTTTCACGCCGCCCCCGAACAATGAGCTTCCGTAGCCCGCAAGAGCATAACCGAATGAGATAACGCAAAGAAGCGACAGTGTTGTGATAAATAGACGCATAAATTTTTCACCGCCTGTAATAAAATATCAGCAATTTCACTCCGAGATTTATTATATTCCATCAATGAAGGGAGTTTTTATCATGCGGAAATTTCTGAAGGCTATATGCTTTTCTGTGATGATAATTATTTCTGCCTCTTCAGTTTTTGCTGACGAGACTCCAAATCTCCAGGAAGAGCCTTTATCCCCCGCTTATCTCGAATGGCTCAATAATCCTGGCACCCACGCCCCGAACGGATATACCCCAAGCCCTGTAAATAGGTCTCACCTTTCAGGCAATCCCCCGGTAACCCGAACTGACTCTAGGAATGTCGGAGACGGCGCAATCCCCTCCGCTTATGACCTTCGGAACGTCAGCGGGAAAAGCTATGTCCCCTCAGTCAGAAATCAGGGGCAGTACGGAACATGCTGGGCGCACGCCGCGTTAGGGGCTATGGAGTCTAACTACCTCAGGCAGGGTGCTTCATATCTCACGGGTAGCGAGCCGGATTTGTCCGAGCTTCATTTATCGTGGTTCGTCTACCAGGATCCAAGGACGAGATATTCGTTCAGCAAGCAGAGTGGCTCATTCACAGGGGGCGAAGTTTTCGGCCAAGGCGGGAACGCAGACAAGGCCATCGCGCTTATGTCCCGAATTGCCGGCCCAGTCAACGAGTCTGTACTGCCGTATACCAGCATTAACGCTACTGTGTCGGGAATGCAGAAAATTATTCCGTCCAGCAAACTCCCGGAAGATTACCCCGCTGTTATGAGGCTTCATGACGCTTACACCCTCGGCGATATGACATCCTCACTAATGCCCACAGTAAAGCAGCTTGTCATGAACAACGGG
This sequence comes from Synergistaceae bacterium, assembly GCA_017540085.1. Taxonomy (NCBI): domain Bacteria; kingdom Thermotogati; phylum Synergistota; class Synergistia; order Synergistales; family Synergistaceae; species Synergistaceae bacterium. Next base: position 11,585 of record JAFYBQ010000039.1, read on the forward strand.
GCTGTTGAGATAAGCTACTATTCAAACCAGACTGTCGCGACAGGTTCAGGAGTGTCGGCATACTACAAGAACAGCGACAGCACATATACATACTACAATACTTCAGGCGCGACTCCGAATCACGCTGTCTTGATCGTGGGATGGGATGACAGTTTCAGCGCGTCAAAGTTCAGCCCTAATCCCGGCACAAACGGAGCGTGGCTCGTGCGTAACTCCTGGGGCGGCTCATGGGGGCAGGCCGGGTATTTCTGGATGTCGTACAAGCAGAATATCGCGGACGTTACAGCGTATATCACCGAGCCTTTGACGAGCGGAATTAATGTATACTGCCATGATCCTTTAGGTATGTGCGGGACATTCGGATATACGTCAAACAGCGCGAAAATTCCGGGGTGGGCGGCTAATGTCTTCAGGGCTGAGGGTGCTAATGAAATCCTGACGCAGGTCTCACTAATCACTACAGAGAATAACGCGGGCTATGCTGTCTACGTCTACAAGCTGGGAAAAACTAAGCCGTCCTCACTTTCTGTTACGGCGGGAGGGTTCGCGGCAAAGAAGACTGGCACAATAACTTACGCCGGGTATCATGTGATTACGCTTGACGACCCTGTGAAACTTGATGACGGTGAATATTTCGCGGTTGTCGTAAACACCCTCAACACCGGCGCGTACAATATGGCCATCGAGCGTGAAGCGTCTTACCCCGGCGGAGGATATTATTCCCAGCCTTCAGTGAACGCGGGGGAGAGCTATTTTGCCGGGGGGAACAGTTTCCCAACATCATGGACGGACGGAAATTCAATGTCCCCGAAACGGAACGCCTGTATTAAAGCCTTCACCGTTACAGGCTCATCATCAGGCACAGCCCCTTCAATCACAACAACTTCCCTTCCTGACGGCAAAGTCTCTTCAGCATACAGCGCAACACTCGCAGCAACAGGAACATCCCCGATAACGTGGACATTTTCCGGGAACGTTCCCGCCGGACTCACGGGAAACACATCAACGGGCGAAATTTCCGGGACACCGACTCAGGCCGGGACATACACATTCACCGCGAAAGCCTCAAACGCTTACGGCTCGGACACAAAAACATTCACCCTCACGATTACTGCCATCACTCCCACAGGCTACGCCCCGAATATCGTTACAGCGACTCTCCCGGCTCCGTCCCTCAATACGGCGTACAGTCAGTATATTTACGCTGAAGGAACAGCCCCGATAACATTCTCCGCAACAGGGACTCTCCCCGCAGGACTCACGCTCGCAGGATCATCAAGCAGCATTTATCCCGGCGCGGCTCTGATTTCAGGGACACCGACAGCGGCAGGCACATATACTTTCACCGTAACAGCCTCAAACGCTTACGGGACAGCCTCGCAGTCATTCACACTGACCGTATCAGCCTCGTCGGGAACACTGACAATCACGACAGACTCAATTGTTGACGGCTACACAGGGCAGTACTTCAGCCAGACAATGACAGCGACATCAACACAAAGCGCCCTCATAAGCTGGGCGGTTACGTCCGGGACTCTTCCGGCGGGACTCTCGATTTCGCGCTACGGCACAATCACAGGAACACCGACAGCGGCAGGGACGTATTCATTCACCCTGAAAGCCTCGAACACTTACGGCACAGCGGAGAAAGCATACACAATGACCGTGAGGACGCTCGGAAATTTGCCGCGTATAACGACTCGTGATTTGCCTTACGGACTCAAGGGCGGAAGCGGCTACAGGGGAGTCCTCACAGCGTCAGGCACAGGGGCTATAACATGGGCTGTAACGTCCGGGAGTCTTCCGGCGGGCTTGTCTCTGAACGCCTCAACAGGAATAATCAGCGGGACTCCATCGGCGATAGGGACATATATTTTCACGGTGAGGGCATCGGACTCGAACGGCTCGACATTGCGGAGCTTCACGATTTATGTATATACGACAACATTACAGCCTGACATTGACACAGCGCAGACTCTTCCGGACGGCAAAACAGGCACGCCATATTACGAGACGTTAAACGCTTTCGCAACGTCATATGTTACATGGGCGGTTACATCGGGGACTCTTCCTGCGGGACTCACTCTCGATTCACAGTCCGGCGTAATCTCAGGGACTCCCACAAGCGCGGGGACATTCACATTCACGGTGAGAGCCGCGAACGCTTACGGCTCTGCGTCAAAGTCATACACGATAAAGATTACGGCTTCAAGCTCCGGCACAAAGCCCGCAATAACTACAACGGCTCTTCCTTCAGGCGAGGCGGGCAAAAGTTACAGTGCCTCACTCACTGCTACAGGAACGACTCCAATAACGTGGACAGCGCAGAATCTCCCGGCAGGACTGGCGATAAACTCATCAACGGGAGCTGTTACAGGGACTCCGACAGCCGCGGGGACATACAGCACGGTTATTACGGCCTCGAACAGTTACGGGACAGACTCGAAAACATACACCCTCACAATTTCCGCCGCAGGTGTCAAGCCGTCAATCACGACAGACTCATTACCTAATGGGCAGGCCGGGAAAAGTTACAGCGCGACTCTTTCTGCCGATGGAACAGCCCCGATAACGTGGACAGCTTCCGGTCTCCCTTCAGGAGTCAGCCTGAACACGTCAGCGGGAAGATTATCCGGGACTCCGTCAAGAGCAGGGACATACCGAATCACAATCACCGCGAGAAACTCATACGGCACAGCCTCCAAAACTTTCACCGTAACAATCGCCGCGGCGGGAGTGAGGCCGACAATATCAACATCAAGCCTTCCTGACGGCAAAATTGACGCGGAATATTCGCAGACTCTCACAGCGTCAGGCACAGCCCCGCTAACATGGGCGGTAACTTCCGGGACTCTTCCGGCAGGTCTGAGCATTAACGCTTCAACAGGCGTGATTTCCGGGACTCCGACAGAGTCAGGCACTTTCACTTTCACCGTAACAGCCTCGAACGAATACGGCACGGCCTCGAAATCGTACACGCTGAATATTATTGCGACACTTGACGGCGACAGCGTGAACATTTCCGGGTATGTCGGGTACGCTGTGAGGCAGCAGCTTTCGGTGTCGGCTTCAGGCTCTGTAATATGGCGGGCATTGTCGTCTCTTCCTTCGGGACTTTCACTCAGCAGGGCGGGACTAATTTCCGGGACTCCGAGGACAGCCGGGAATTTCAGCGTAAAGGTTACAGCGACAGCCGGGACAAGCGTAACAGAGTTCACTGTAAACTTCAGCATAAGCGCGAGGCCAGTAAGACCAACTATAACAACATCAATCCTTCCGAACGCCACTGTAAGCGAGGAATATTCACGAGCCGTAACAATAACAGGAACAGCACCCATAACCGTAACAGCAACGGGACTCCCTGAAGGACTCACGTTCAACTCCGGCACATGGCTCATCAGCGGCATTCCGTCAAAAGCAGGGACGTACAATATCAGGTTCACTGCGGAAAATGTTGCAACGAGGCTCGAAAACAGGCCGATAACAAGAACAGTCCGGCTTGTAGTCAGGGCGCAGGCTCCAAAAATCAATGCCCCCGGGACTCTTTCTGACGGGATTATGGGCGAGGCGTATAACGGCGTTCAGTTTACATTGTCGCAGGGTACAGAGCCGGTAGTATGGAGGATTTCGGGACAGCCGTCGGGAATGAGAATGAGCAGTACGGGACTCCTTTCGGGGACTCCGAGTCGGGCCGGAAAATTCAACATGACCGTAAGAGCGTCAAATTCAGGCGGAAATGACTCGCTCCGTGTGCCTCTCACGATATTGCAGAAGCCGGAAATCTCATCGGCGAGAATGGCCAACGGAACAACGGACATCACATATACAGCCCGATTCACAGCAAGAGGAACAGCCCCTATAACGTGGAGCATTGAAGGACTCCCGGACGGGATGAGCTTTGAGCAGAATACAGCCGGGACAAGTGCGACAGTCCGGGGAATCCCTACAGTGCCGGGTACTTACTCGGTGAGCATGAGCCTGTCTAACGAGGCCGGGACGAGGGATTACACCGTGAATTTCATTGTGAGGGGAGTGGCTCCGAGACTTACGGCGACACTTTCGCGGGCTTCTGTAGGACAGTCATACACGGGAAGCAGGATTTACGCGACAGGAACAAAGCCGATGGAAATCACGCACAGCATATCAGATTCAGACCTTGTGAAATTCGGAATAACGAGCCTTGAAGACTTGGGACTCAAATTCACCTGCAATTCAGCAGACGGCACAGCGAAAATCACCGGGACTCCTGAGTTTTCGCTGAAGAATCTCCCGATAACATTCACCGCAAGGAACATAGTATCATCCGTAACACGCCGTGTATACCTCACTATAGCCGGGTCAGCTCCGAGATTCACGGCTCCTTCAGCGTCAACAGTGAACATGACATGCGAGATTGGGAGCGATATTGATATTGATTTCACGGTAACAGGCTCAAAGAAAATCACCTACAGCATGACGGGCGGAAGCGGCTTCACTCTGACACAGACGGGAGATTATGACGCTCATCTTTCCGGGACAGCCCCCGCGAGGGACACAACGACAACGATAACGGTGAAGGCGACAAACGCGGACGGCAGTGCGACAAAAAGAGTCATCATAAGGACGCAGACCCCACCGAAAATCACAACAGCATCGCTTCCATCCGGGACAGTCAGCAGGAACTACAGCGCGAGAGTCACGGCGACAGGTACAAGCACAATCCGCTACACGATTTCAGGGACATTGCCTGCCGGACTCAGGTTCAGCAACGGGACATTCAGCGGACGGCCTACACAGTCAGGAAATTTCACCGTAACAATAACGGCGACAAACTCAATCGGCACTGACAGTAAAGAGTTCACGATAACTATAAACAGCTAGAGGCGTTAAAATATTCCCCTCTGTGAGACATTTACAGGGGGGATTTTTCTTAGGGAGGTACGCAGGCATGAAGGAAATTACACCTTCAAGGCTGAAGGAATTGCAGCTTGGGATTCTTGATACTGTCGCGGAATTTTGCACGGCTCACGGGATAAATTACTGGCTAAATGCTGGGACTCTTCTCGGCGCGGTCAGGCACAGGGGCTATATCCCATGGGATGATGATGTTGACCTTGCGATGCTGAGACGGGACTACGACAAGTTCATGGCCGAGTTCAACGGGAGCAACAGCCGCTACAAGTTTGTTTGTTACGAGAATGACCCGGAGAGCTTTACGCATTTCGGGAAAGTCCTCGATACGTCAACAGTATTGTATGAGCCTGATGAGAGGGGCGAAAAGTTGTCAGTGTACATAGATATATTTCCGATGGATAACGCACCCGATGATGTTTCAGCCCGTGAAAGAATGTTCCGGTGGCGTAATGTTCTTTACGTCTGCAACTTGGGAAGGAAGCTGCCTGTTTTCCTGAAGCCCACGAGGGGAGGAATATTGCGGCGGCTGTGCGTGTATGCTTTCCGGGCGGTGCTGAGAGTTTTCCCGCGTCATTATTTCGTGAAGGCTCTTGTGAGGAACGCAAAGAGATTCGCCGGGGCTGACACGGAATATTTCGGGGATTTCACCGGGACTCACAATGCTGTGATGAGAAGAGACCTTGCGGAGAATATAACGCGGCTTGAATTTGAGGGGAAGAAGTATAATGCCCCGGCCGGTTATGATGAGTGGCTGAGAAAACTTTTCGGGGATTACATGCGCCTTCCTGCGCCGGAAAAGAGAGCCTCGACTCATTTTTTCAGGGCTTACGAATTGGATTAGCGCATAACGCCGGAGAATATGATAAAATCAGTCAAACAATCCACAAAGAAAGGACTTGACAAAGATAATGATGGTCAGTAAAATCGGCTGTCGACTGTCAGCTGTCGGCTAATTCTTTGCGCGTCAAACTGTAATTTCCCGTCAAAAAATTTCCCACGTGTTTCTCTTTCTGATACGGAGGCTATGCAATGAGACAGCTTACCGTAGAGGAGATCAAGAAAATAGCGGTCGGTATTCTTGAGGTTGTAGCGCGTTTTTGTGAGGAGCGCGGAATAAATTACTGGATCGACTACGGGACGTTGCTGGGTGCTGTGAGGCACAAAGGCTTTATCCCTTGGGATGATGATATTGACATCGGAATGCTGAGGCCGGATTACGACAGGTTTATGAAGGAGTTTAACGGCTACAATCCCCGCTATGAGGCTCACTGCATAGAGAATGACCCTAATTTTGTCCGCGGTTTCGGCAGAGTGTTTGATACCCGTACGCTTTCTTTATGGAAAAGTATGGAGAATATCAAATACGGTGTAAACATAGACATATTTGTCCACGATAACGCCCCAGATGATGATGATGTAGTCGCGGAAATGTACCGCCGCCGCGATTTCTATCACAGGATGAATTTCCGGCGGCTGAGGCGTATTAGCAGTAAGACTGGCGGGAATATTCTTAAACAGCTGTGCATCTACACTTTCAGGATAATGATGAGAATATTCCCAAGAGGTTATTTTCCCCGCAAACTGGTGGAAAACTCAAAACGTTATATGCATGAGGATACAAAGCGCGTAGGTGAGTTTGTAGAGTATGGTTATTCTGTGTACAGCAGGGAAGAGGTAAGCTCATTCGTTGACATGGAATTTGAAGGGAAAAAGTACAAAGTCCCCGCAGGATATGATAAAGTTCTAACTCAGTACTACGGCGACTACATGACCCCGCCTCCCCCTGAAAAGAGAGTCAGGCCGCATTCTTTCACGGCATACCTCAAAGACCCGGACGAATAGCACACACAAAAATTTCCCCCCCGGCCATGTTCTCCGGGGGAATTTTCACTCTCTACATTTCGCCGCGTTCAATGGCTACAATACCAGTCCGCGCAAGGTCAATTATCCCGAACTCCCTCAATAAGTCCTCAAATGCCCCCGTCTTCTGATCGTCGCCCGTAACTGAAACCGTAATGCTGTCCGGCGTAATGTCCACGACTGAACCCCGGAAGATGTTGCAGATCTGTATGATCTCATTCCTTGCGGCCCTGTCAGCAGCATGAACACGAACCATCATTAACTCGCGCCGTATCGACTTGGCCGGGTCAAGAATTTCAACGTAATGTATCGGCACAAGTTTGCGGAGCTGACTGCATAACAGCTTTATTCTTTCCTCGTCCGAATATATTTCTATCGTGAAGCGCGTAACATTCTGATCTACCGTCCATCCCGCCGCTATCGTCTCAATGTTATATCCCTTCCGTGAGAACAAATGCGCCAATTGCGAGAGGACTCCGGCTTCATTGTCCATCGCCGTAACTATCGTGTAACGCTTCAGGCTCTTGCTGTCTTCTTTTGCCTGCATTATCACTCACCCCCTAGTAGAGCATGAAATTTGTGATGAAACTATTTCCGCCGACCATAGGCCGAACCATCTCGTCAATGTCAATCCGGCAGTCAATCACCCAGCCGAGACCGTCAGTGCGTGAGGCTACAGCCGTCTTCAGGACATCCCGCAATGTCTCTTCATCCCTCACTGTCGCGCCGTGAATGCCGTATGCCTCTGCCAGTTTCACGAAATCCGGCCCGCGGTCTAACGTTGTCTGCGAGTAATGCTCATGATAAATCAAGTGTTGCCACTGTCTGACCATTCCGAGAGTCTGATTGTTGAACAGTAACGTGATAATCGGCATGTGATAATACTGCTCTGTAGCAAGCTCGTTGCAGTTCATGCGGAATGACCCGTCCCCGGTAACATGAAGCACCGTCTTGTCCGGGTTGCCCGCCTGGACTCCGATTGCCGCGCCGAGTCCGAATCCCATTGTCCCGAATCCCCCCGATGTTATGAGCTGGCCGGGGTAGTCAAACCTGAAGTGCTGAATCGCCCACATCTGATGCTGTCCCACGTCTGTTGTTACCATAGTGTCCTGCGGGAGAATTTCTGCGGCTGATGATAATATCTGCTTGGGCGTGAGATTGCCGTTTTTCGGGTCGTCATATTCAGTCTCACGGCGGAACGAGAAAACATAATTTTTCCATCCGTCATTGTTCTTGTCGCGCTTGAGTTTCGACAGTAGGAGAGTCAGAATCTCTTTTGCGTCCCCGATAATATGAAGGTCTGATTTTATGTTCTTGTCGATTTCTGACGGGTCAATGTCAATGTGTACTATTTTTGCGTTTTTCGCGAACCCCGCCGGATTAAGCGTTACACGGTCAGAGAAACGACAGCCGACCGCAATCAGCAAATCGCAGGCATCGCACGCCATGTTAGAAGCCTGTGAGCCGTGCATACCGATCATGCCGGTTTTCAGAGGGTCATATCCGCCGAAAGCACCCCCGCCCATCACAGTAATTGCGACAGGAGAGTCCATTCTCCGCGCCAACGTCCTGAACTCCTCAGACGCTCCCGAACGTACGACTCCGCCTCCGCAAATCAGTAGCGGTTTCTCCGAACGGTCAATCATTTCCGCGAGAGTCTCAACGGCCTTAACGTCAATTTCCGGGTAACCTATTGCGGGGTGATGTGAGTCCCTCATTCGGGCTATGCGCGGGCTACCTGATGACACGAAATCTTCCGGCGTTGTCGGCGTGTAGAGACACTCATCGGCGGTTGCGTTCTTCTGAATGTCAATCAATACCGGGCCGGGTCTGCCCATTTTGGCGACAGCGAAAGCCTCCCTCACAGTGTCAGCTAGATTCTTGACACTGCTGACTATGTATGTACATTTTGTGATTGGGAGAGTTACGCCGGTTATGTCTACTTCCTGAAATGAGTCGCGGCCGATTAAGTCTGAATTAACGTTGCAGGTGATGAATACGACAGGTGAAGAATCCATGTATGCGGTTGCGACTCCTGTTGTGAGGTTTGTTGACCCCGGCCCGGACGTAGCAAAACAGACTCCGACTCTGCCTGTTGACCGGGCGTAACCGTCAGCGGCGTGTGAGGCTCCCTGCTCGTGTGCCGTAAGAATGTGGCGGATTTCGGGATGTTCATATAATTTGTCGTAAACGTTCAGGATTGCCCCGCCGGGATAACCGAATATCGTATCGACTCCCTGTTCTAAGAGGCACTGTATTAATATCTCCGAGCCGTTTATTTTTCTGGCTGTCTTGTCCATAAAATACCCCTCGTGAAAAAATTTTTTCCTGAAATTTTAGCACAGTCATGTAGAATATTGGCATTTCACACGGAGGCACTAACTATGCGGAAAAAGTTTTCAGCGTTAATTGCTTTTCTCATTCTCTCATCATCAACAGCATTTGCTTACGACATAATCATAGCAGGCGGTGGAATGTCGGGTGTGTCAGCTGCGATTCAGGCCACACGACTCGGCGCAAGCGTCCTCATCATTGAGCCTACATCAATGCTTGGAGGGCAGGCCACAGCGGCAGGAGTCTCAACAATGGACGACATGTCCCGCCTTCCTGAGAGCGGAATTTACCGCGACTTCATGGACAAGGTGAGGAGTCATTACGCGGAGAAGGGGAAATCTATCGCCACATCATACTGGAAGACGGACGGAAAAGCATTTGAGCCGAAAATCGGAAGCGACATCCTCAAAGTCATGGCCGCAAGCGCGGATATACTGTACCATTCCGAGATCGTCAGCGTGAAACCGTCAGAAAACGGGAAAATCATCACCGCAAAAACCCCTGAAGGCACAAAATCTTTCACCTGCAAAATTCTCATTGACGCGACAGAATACGGCGACGTTATACCGCTGGCGGGACTCAAATACCGTTCGGGAAACTCAATTTCACCCGACATGAATCCCGACTCGATGATTCAGGACATCACATGGACGGCCATAATCCGGAAATACCCGAAAGGAGTCCCGGACATTCTCAGGCCGAAATCACCCCTCCCAGGTTACGACAAAGCCCGCAAAAATTACCTCGCCTACGTATCACGCAACAATTTCGGAGCGGGTAACAGGTCGCCGTTCAAACTTCCCGCAGAGTTTTCCGCGCACAACGGCTACAGGGCAGTGCCGGATTCATACTTGCCGGGAAATTACACGGGTTCGCGAAAAGACTGGAAGCGAATCACAAAGACGGGAGTCAACTGGGGCAACGATTATCCCGGCACATACGGCTGGGAGGAGAAATTCGGAATCCCTATCGCATATCTTGAGGATAAATCTTTCCGGGACGAAATTAACCGCGAGGCACTCATCAAGACACTGCACTTCATATACTACATGCAAAACGAATTAGGCGAGTCATGGTCAGTTGACCCGAACGAATATGACGATCTCCCGAAAGAAGCCGCCAATCTCCCGGAGGAATGGCAGAACATTGCCCGGCATTTTCCCCCGGTGCCATACGTCAGAGAGTCGCGCAGGATTGTGGGAAATTACACGTATAACTCTCAGGCAATTTTCACCAACTCCGAAAGCTACAGGAACGGGAAAAAGAATCAGGAAATCCCCGACTCAATCGCTATCGGGGGATATATTCTCGACCTTCACACGGGAGATGATGATGATGATTTCGAGCATGAACTCGGCGAGCGTCAGTCAGCAATGAGGACTCACGAGCCTTGCGGGGCGTTTCAGGTGCCTATGAGGATATTTATCCCGCTGAGTGATGATAACTTTTTGGCGGCGGAAAAAAATCTCTCAATGTCCCGTCTTGCCACAAGCGCGCTAAGATTACAGCCCGTTTGCATGATGACGGGGCAGGCTGTCGGGACTTTGGCGGCTCTTGCGGTGAGTTATGACATCAGGCCGGGGGATATTCACGCAGTTGACGTGCAGAAAATTCTTGCTGACTATGGCGTGATGATGTCTCTTGCTGAATATGACGATGTTCCCGAACGGAGCGAATATTACGGGGCTGTGCAGATTGCGACGCTCTACAGGCTCATTTCGCCGGACAAATATCCCGTTTACCCAAAGCAGAGAATAAGCACTCCGTCAAAAACGCGCAGAGTCCCCGGCAGATTCGGAGTCAACAGAAAAGTAACACGGAAAGAATTTGACGGCATCATTTCCCGCGCAGAGTCGGCCATGAACAAGCCAGTAACAGCACAATACCGCGAGGGAATGACACGGGGCGAGGCAGTCAGCATTATTGTTGGCGGAATGTCATCACTTCCCGACGCAAAAACGGCTGAACATGGAGTCGAGAAGCTCATCCCCCGCACCGACTCCCAAGACGCGCAATAGTCTAACCCTCGCCGAACCGAGAAGCCCCGCCGTAACATCATCACCCGCGAAACTTACGGCGGACTTTTCCCCCTCCCGCAAGTCGCTCAATGCCCCGCGCAGTTCTCCGAGCTGATACGCCGAGACATTAAGCCCGGCATTAACCGCGCAATCCTTTACGGCAATGCGGTAAATTTCCCGCCTCAGTTCCTCAACGCCGGCTCCTGTTTTTGCCGACAGGTGAATCACCGCGCACCCCGTCTCAATATCCCCGGCCATGTCGGGAAGGTCTGACTTGTTCACGGTGATTATTGCGTTACGGCCTTCAAGTTTGCTGATATATTCTGCGTCTTCAGCCGTGAGATTTTGCGAGCCGTCAAGAACATAGATACATATATCCGAGTCCCTCACAGCCTCAAGCGCGAGCCTTACCCCCTCGGATTCGATAACGTCATCAGATTCCCTCAGTCCGGCGGTGTCAGACAGCCTCACAGGAACGCCCCCGATGATGATATTCTCCTCTATTATGTCGCGTGTTGTGCCGGGAATGTCCGTAACGATTGCGCGATTTTTGCCGACAAGGGCATTCAGGAGGGACGATTTTCCCGCATTGGGACGGCCTGCGATTACAGCATTTACACCCTGACTCAGAATCATTCCGGCGGAACATCTCGGCAGGAGTGCTTCAAGTGATGAGACTATCGGCCCTATTTCGCCGGGAACATCAAGCCCGGTGAGAGTCTCGCCTTCCGGGAAGTCAAGCTGTATTTCTATTTTCCCCTGCAGCGACAAAATATCATCATGAATTTTCATGACAGCCCGCGACAATTCGCCCGTGAGAGTCCGCGCCGCCGCTTTGAGTGCCTCATTGCTGCGTGAAGTTATTGCCGACAAAACGCCCTCAGCCTGCGACAAATCAATATGTCCGCTGACGAAAGCCCGCCGGGTAAATTCTCCGGGTTCTGCGACTCTTGCGCCGTTTGAGACAGCAAGCTCAAGACATTTTTCCGCCGCGAAAATTCCGCCGTGAGTGTGAATCTCTATAACGTCCTCGCCCGTGTAGCTCTTGGGACTCCTGAAGCAGACGCACAAAACACGGTCAACGATTTCGCCCCCGTCAACAAGACTCGACAAATACATCCGGCCATGCTCCGGGAAATTCTGACGGGTGAGAATTTTTTGTGAGACAGAAACGGCATCAGGCCCGGAGATTCTCACGATTGCGATTGCTCCCTCGCCTAATGCCGTAGATATTGCCGCTATTGTGTCGTTCATGCGGTCTGTGATTTGAGCCATTCCTCCGCCGCGGCGCGTGATGACACTTTCCCGGTGCCTATGGCCATGTCGAGTCCCTCAAGAAGCTCGCCGACTCTCTTTCCCGGCTTCATGTGAAGGAGGGACATTACCTCGCGCCCTGTCATGTAGCGTGAAGCTCCCTGCGTCTGAAGCTCCACAGTCCTGAAACGCCTCAATACCTGCTTCAGGTTCCAGTTATTATTGTCGAGGACATCGCGGTGTTCCTCAATATGACCCTCAGCAATCGCGGCGCACTTGGCGAACTGCATAGCCACAAGGAGAGCCTCGCGGGAATAATTCAGTGTCTGGCGGCACAAAACTTCCTCGCTTATTGGCTCATAGAAACGCCTGTAGTTGTTCATGATAGCTGTTACGTAGTTGATGGTTTCTGACTGTATATTCCAGCGCGTCATGTATTCCGTGATTATGCGGTCGGCCTGCTTGCCCCTGTCGCTTAAATCTGGCTTCACCGAGCCGATATGACCCAGTAATCCAGCAAGAACAAAGGTATCATTCTGTATGATTTTGTTTGTCGCGAGCCTCTGCTCTATTATCTGGAGAATGTGAATAACATGGTCATAAATCGTGCGCCCTTTTCCGTCCGGGGCATTCTTGAGCGCGTCAAGATCAGGCACAAAGAACGGCAGTAAGTCATAATCATCGCAGTACTCTATGAATCTGCATGGCCTCTGCCTAATGCCCTTCATGATTTCGCGCCCCCATCTTTCCTGCGGGATGTCCTTCATCCTGTCCGCGTGAAGCTCAAGAAATTTGCGTACGTCCGACTCAGTCTTCCAGAATATATCCATCTCGAACTCCGCCGCGAACCTCAGCATACGTAATATCCTCAGCGGGTCAGCCTCAATCAGGTCAACATTGTCCCCCGTAAGGCGTATGACCCTGTTGCGAATGTCGAGCCTTCCGCCGAACGGGTCAACAAATCCGCCGTCAGAACGTATTGCGATTGCCTCAATGCTGAGATCCCGGCAGGCTAGGTCATCCTCGATCGTATCTCCCCTGAGACTGAACGCCCTGAAAGGCATACCAAGCAATTCACCCCTCAGCGCGGGGAACGGGCCTCTTGCGTCAACCGTTCCTGTGCCGATTGCCTGGGATACCGCGTACATGTCATCGGAGTCAACTGCCAGGGTTATAGTTTCGGGCTGTATACCCATCTGCATCATCCTGACAGTGTCGCCGACCAGCCAGGCCCTTGCTCCTGTCTCTTCTATCTTTTTGAGAACGTCAAGATAATTGCGCATGAATATTACCTCCTCAAAATTATGTGAATGAAAAAGGTGATTATTTAATTTTACCATGAAGAATAAAATAATAACTCTGCAAAATTGCCATGATTGATGAGTGATAATATAATACAATTTACACTCAAAATAAACGCGGAGGCAAGGAGCCATGAAGAACAAAATCACGGTCACCAAAGCCAATGACATGATAACGTTCTATCTTCATGTCGGAAAGCGGCGATTCTTCCTCTTCGTGCAGAAATACAGCAAGGGAGTGTACGATTTCTTTGCGGGAGGAAGATCCGAGAGCGAGATACGGAACTTCAGAATGTGGAACCGTAATCCCCGACTCGATAAGACCATAGCAAAAATACCTCTCTACACAAAATACGTCATGCGCTACGAAATGTAGAAGGCAAAAGGCAAAAAAAGAACAGGATGACCCGATAATGAGCCGTCCTGTTTTTGTTAGGTGCTATATCAATGACGCTAGAGCCTCCGCAAGTTTCCTGAAGTCCGCGCATTTTGACGTGTTGACGCAGAAATCATAGTTTGCTTTGTCGCCCCATTCCTGACCCGTGTAGAACTCGTAGTATTCCGCCCTGGCCTTGTTGATCTGCTCTATTCTGCGGGCTAATTCCTTGTCGGACATTTCGACTCCTTTCGCGTAGTCGTTGGAGCTGTTTTCCCGGCACCGCTTCAGCTTTGACTCTGCGTCAGAATACACAAACACACGGAAGGGATTCGCGTCCCTCAGAATGTAATCCGCCCCCCTGCCTACAATGACACAATCCGATTTCCCGGCCATCTCGCGTATTATTCCGTGCTGCTCCTTCTGTACGTCCTGCCCGTAGTCGGGAATGACCGCCCAGAATGTTCGCCCCGTGTGAATCGGGAAGGGGATTACGGGCTTCTGCTCGGCAACGTTCTGAATGTATTTCTCTGACAGTGATGTGCGTTTTGCGATCTCGGCGATAATTTCGCGGTCATAGTACGCAAAGCCGGTGATGTCAGCGATGAGCCGGGCAAGCTCGCGGCCTCCTGACCCAAATTCGCGGCCTATAGTGATTATTCTGTTCATGGAATTTTTCACCTCACGGAAAATATTACCACTTCTACCAGACTGCGACTCTTTTCTCAGGAGCGAGATACATGTTATCCCCCTCGCCGATTCCGTATGTCCTGAAAAATTCCTCATACTGCTGTACGATTGCGTTCACGCGGATGTACGGCAGGGCGTGGACATCGGTCTTTATTCTCAGGTCTGACATTTCCCGCGTCTGAATCATCTTCCAGATTTTTGCGTACTGCCTGAAAAATTTATTGTAGCTGAAGCCCTCTATGCCCTCGGCGATTCCGAGCATGGCTTTCACCCCGGCCATGTCCGCAATTGTCTCACCCTGCACAAGCTCCCCGCTGTAATGTTCGCCGGAGTCGTCTACCCTGAATGTGTCAATGTACTTTATGAGCCTCTCAGCGCGTTTCTTGAAGTGTGCGCTGTCTTCCTCAGTCCACCATGACTCAACGTTGCCCGTTTTGCCGAACTGCGCCCCGTTCGTGTCGAATGCGTGGGAAATCTCATGCCCGATTACCATACCGATGCCGCCGAGTTTCTGCTCGTAGGACATTTCCGGGCTGTAGAAATCCCCGCCCATTATCCCGGCGATTATGTTTATCGAGTTTTCTGACGGCTGATAGTAGGCGTTGACGACAACAACATCATTAATCCATAAATCATGGTCAACTTTCGTGTTTATTCGGTCATAAAAATATTTCTGTATCTTGTACTTTTTCAGGGCTTTTACTGCCTCATACAGTCCCATATCAGCGGAAATCTCATAGCCGGAGAAGTCTACCCATTTTTCCGGGTATGCTGAATTGAGCCTCATTGCGTCAAGTTTCTCGATGGCCTTTTTCCGTGTCGACTCTGAAAGCCAGTCTTCAGACTCAAGCATTGCGCGGTAATATTTCACTGTCCGGCGGATTATGTCTTCAACTTCTTTTTTTGCTGACTCAGGGACATATCGCCCGATGTATATCCGTGAGACTGACCCCGCTAAATTCCCGTGAACAAAGTCAACCGCCAAATCAATATCCGGCTTGCTCTCAGAAATTCCGAGCCTCTCGCGTGATAATCTCTGATACTCCCTGTAAGCGGCCTCATCCGTGAGAGTGATATAGCCTGACACGAGATTAGCCAGCAGGTACGCTTTCATGTCCTCAAGATTTGACTCCGTGTAAAGCTCATTGAGTGCCTTCAGCCATTCGGGTTCCTGAAGATTCATGAGGTCTGAGACTGCATTATGAGCCGCGAGAATGTCAGCAAACGGGAAAACTGGCGATTTCTGCCTAAGCTCGTCCATTGTGAGCGGGTTATACATTTTGTCGATTGCTGAAGGATCATATACTTCTTTCAGCGTCATTTCATGGGCGGCGATTTTCTCCTCGAACCTGTACGAACGCTCAAGAATATCCCGCGCAAATTCCTCCGTGTAGCCCAGTCTCCGCAGCATGTAGCGGACGATTCCGTCATGCATTTTCTTCACGCGGTCTCCGTTTGCGGTGCGCTTCCTGTATTCGGCTGAGTCTCCGAGTGAGAGTCCTGTTGCTGACAGTTCGAGGTTGTGAGACTCTGAGTCCTTGTTGTCGCGGCCGATCCCGAAATCGGCGAGCATTTCACCGCTGTACAACGTCTCTTCCTGCATGAAGTACGCGCTGAGTTCGTCAAGAGTCTTGATTGACGTTATCCGCCCGGCCTGCCTGTCTAGGTCTGCGAGTCCCTCGGCGTTCCGGGAGTCCCAGTCAAGCCAGAGGGCATAGAGCCTCCGCACTAAATCTGCGTCATGGCCGGAGATTGTTACGTCTGTCATCATGGCTTTTAGGCGTTCGTCTATTGTGTCCTGAAGCTCGGTGAACGCTCCTGCGCGGGGGTAGCCGGGCTTGAGCGCGGTGTTCATGAGCCAGTCATGATTTATATTCGCGTAATAGTCATCTTTGAGGGAAGGCGAATATTTAGCGTCCTTCATTGCGCCGATAACGTTGGAATTAAGCCAGGGCGTTTGTTTTGCGGCATGTGCTTGTGAGACAAGTCCTGCGGAAATGATGAGGGCAAGAAAAATTTTCAGCATGAATAAAACCTCCTTTGAGATTACAACATTGTAACAAAAAACAAAAAAAGACTCCCCCGCAGTGAAAACGGGAGAGCCTCAGAAATTTACGGCCTACTGGAAAGCGTAAAGGGTACTTCCGCTGCCGAAATAAAACACTCCGTCCGAGAATGCCGGGGTTGCGCTGAGTCCTGTTGCGTCTGTGAGAGTCCCCGCCTGCCTTCCTGTGTTCAGGTCAAGAATGCATACTGACCCTGTTTCAGCTCCTGCGATGACTACGCCGTCTCCGATTACTGGCTTTGCCAAAATGCTGCCTGAGTTCGTGTTGAATCTCCACAAAGTGCGCCCAGTCTTTTCGTCAAGCGCGATTACAGCCCCGCTTCCTGTGCCTACAACAATTTTTCCCGCTGAAATTTCCGGCTGTGTCGTGATTGTGTCGTGAACGTTGACGTGCCAGAGGGGTTCAACGCCATTTATCTTGACGCAGTTCACAGAGCCGTCCCACGCGGAGAAGTAGACGTTCCCGCCGTTCACTGTGGGAGTGTTTACCGCACCGCCTGCGCCGCCTCCGTTGAGCCTCTTGCCTGTTTTCGCGTCAACCATGCTGAATGTGCCGTCATACTCTCCGACGAACACGATGCCGTCATGATACAGGGGAGCAGCCCTGACTCCCTGGTCGCTTGTGGCGTATGTCCATGCCGCTTTGCCGTCTTTTGTGCTGAATGCGTGAACCTTTCTGTCAGCCTTTGAGACGTAGACGAGTCCGCCGCCTGTTGAAGCTCCGTCAGAAAGTCCGTCATTCACATCACGGCCGTGAAGGTCTTTACCGCCCTCGCCGCCTGATGTCCATACAAGACCGCCTGCCGTAGCCTTGAACGCGAGAAGCTCACCGCTGCCCTGTGCGAATATAACCGTGTCGCCTGTTACAGCCGGAACACCGTAAATCGTGTTGTCGGCTTTGTACTCCCATGCGACTTGGCCGGACTTTGCATTGACCGCAAAAATTTTCCCGGTCTCAGTCCCAAAGAAAACCGTCCCGCCTGATACGGTTATCCCGCTAGTTATTGGGCTGTCAAGCTGGAGCTTCCACATCTCGTGGCCGCTGAAGCCTAACGCTGACACGGCCATGACGAACACTAACGCTAATGACAATACAAAACTCTTACGCAATTATTTATACCTCCTATACATATTGCTCAACCTGATCATGAACCACAACTAAATTGTTGAAGTCCTCGATTCTTGGTTGCTGCACTAATACTGACTCCTGAACGTGTACATACTGCGTCTCAACTCTCCGCACAATCGGCCCGCGCTCGATTCTCGTGGGATTTCCGGCGGTGTTTGTGATTATGTTCGTCTGTACCACACGCATTATTATTCCTCCTTTGCCTGCTGATATTGTAATTGTACACTAAATCCCCGCGCAAGTGATAATATTTTCCCGGAGGCGATTTATGATTGGCGGTCTCACTGTATGTACATGTTCCGTTCTGTGAGAGGAAGTGCGGCTACTGCTCATTCTACAGCATGGCCGGAGGAAGGGAGCTTATTCCCGCGTGGCTTGAGGCTCTGAAACGCGAGGCAGAGTCATATTCCCGGGACGGGAAAATTCCGCTGTCGACTCTCTACATCGGCGGAGGGACTCCAACGTTCCTGACTGTAACGGAATGGGATACTCTGATGACGATAATCCGCGCTAATTTCAGCACGTCAGCAATCACAGAAGCCACTACAGAAGCGAACCCCGCAAGCCTGACTCCTGAGCATGTATCATTCTTCAGGGACAATAATTTTACCCGCATTAGCTTGGGAGTGCAGAGCATGAATGACTCTGAGCTTCTGACTTTGGGACGCTTGCACGATTCCCGGTCAGCAGAAAAAGCAATGTCCCTCGTGAAATCTTCCGGGCTGAATCTCAGCTGTGATTTGATTTTCGCCATACCAGGCCAGACTCTAAGGTCATGGGATTATTCGTTACGGCGCGTGATGGAATATGCGTGTCATATTTCGTGCTATCAGCTTACGTTAGAGCCTGGAGTCCCGATGTGGGAGAAATTCGGCGGGGATGACCTGAACGGGGCGGGCTACAAGTTTTACCGTTACGCGCAGTACATGCTTCCGCGTCATAATTTCGGGCAGTATGAGATCTCTAATTTCGCGCTTCCCGGCCATGAATGCCGGCACAATTTAGCGTACTGGAATCATTCGGACGTTATAGCAATTGGGCCGTCTGCTGTGAGCTATGTTGACGGGGTAAGGTGCGCGAATCCGTCCGAGCTTGGGAAATATATTGCGGGCGTTAAGGGTGAACGGGAAAAATTATCGCCGAGGGATTCGGAGCTTGAGCTTGTGATTCTGTCTTTGCGGACGAAATTCGGAGTCCCGCGTAAAAATCTCCTGCCTGAAATCGAACGCGCAATATCTGAAATGCCCGCGGATCTTTTTGTGTTCACGCCTGAGAGAATCGCACTGTCTCCGCGGGGAATGAGGCTGGGAAATTATATATGGTCTGAAATTATGCTTTGTGCTGAAGTTTAGCCTCGGATATGGCTTCAGCTATGAGGCTCTTTACGTCATCAAGAGTTACAGCGGGAGTCCGCGCTTCCTTGGCGAAATCCCAGAATTTGTTGATGAATGGCACAGCAATCATCGCCCCTAAAAGCACAAGTACCCAGTAAACAAAATTATTAGTGTCATCAATACGCTTATGCATCCCGCTAAAGCCGTCATCCATTCGCTTGTCCATCACGCCCATACGTTTCTCCACACCGTCAATACGAGCGTCAAGACGTTTTTCCACACTGTCAATTTTCTTGTCCACGCCGTCAATACGTTCTGACAATGTTTTTTCTACACCGTCAATTCGAGCTGACAATGATTTTTCCACGCCGTTAATACGTTCTGACAATGATTTTCCCACACCGTCAATACGCTCTGACAATGAGTCAATCTTGCCCTCAAGCCTCATGAAAAGCATCTCCATTTTCGCGTCAAAAACATCCTGCCTCACATACGCTCCCATATCCTGAGACACCGCAAACGATTCCGAACATACAGCAATCACCATCAATGCCGCAAGAAATATTTTCCTCATCGCAATAAACCTCCCTCCGTGATTTTATGTCTCTATTCTCCGATAATGTGATAGAATATTCAAGCCCGGCTCAATGCGGCGGAAACCTGCGAACCGTGTCAGGCCCGGAAGGGAGCAGCACTAAGCGGAATTTTCCGGGTGCCATTGAATACCGGGTATAATTATTCCCCGGAATCTTCTTCATTCGGCAGGTAATTTTTGGCGGTTAAGCCCCCCCCCCCCCCCCATATACGCCGGATTACGTAAAACAAAGTCCCTATTACTCCCCATAAGAACAGCAGAGTATATGACTCGTAGCTCAGTGAGTCGAGAAGTATAACAGCCATAGCCAGCGAGAATATTACGCCGAGTACCCCGAAAATCATAATGTCTCTGCGTTTTTCCCGCCACGCATATTTTGCCGCCGCAAGTGAAGTGTACGCAAAGCCTATTGACGCTCCTATAGAGGCCATGTCGAACACCCAGCCCATTACCGCCCGCCCGAAAAGGCATGTTACCCCGGCGACTCCGGCGCAGAAGAGTCCCGCGTGGGAGGGGACTCCGTTCCTGTTGAGGTAGCCGAACCATTCGGGGATCATTCCGTCCCTGGCCATCGAGTAAAGCACTCGGCTTGTAGCTGTGTAGAATCCTATAATCCCCGTCAGCATCGCCGCAAGAACTGAGGCCGTAATCACCGCGAGTCCCGTCTTGCCCATCACTATATTAGCCGCGTTGAGGGTAGCGATTCCCGCCGTGCCTGACTGATTCGGGAGGTCTGCAATGTACGCAGGCCATGAATGATGATACACATACGGAACGACAGAACACGCCAGCAATGTCAGTGCCAAGTACACGAAAAGCCCGCATATTATGCTTGTGTCCATGACTACTTTCACTTTGTCCGGCGAGAATTTCGACTCCTCCATCAATTGCGGCACAGTGTCAAACCCTATGAACGACTGCGGGCCGGTTATGGCAACTGCTACAATCTGCGCGATTATCCCTTTCGTGAAGTCCTGCGTTACCGGGCGGAACATCGGGTGAATGTTGGCGGCTGAAACATTCGGACTCACGAACGCCGCCCCGATTATTACGAGTATCCCGCCGAGAAGAATCATGACAAGGTATGTCTGCAATTTCCCGGTGAATATTACGCCCATGAAGCTCACTAGCATTAACACGGCCATGACTCCGAGCGCAAGCAGCATTTCACCGAACCAGACATCATAGCCCGATACAGTGTAGTGAAATCCGAACTTGAACGCGTCGCCGAATACCGCCCGCATAATCATATTGAGGGCAGTAGCGTTTAGGGGGATGACGGACAAATACGACAGCGACAGAAACCACGCGCAAATAAATCCGTGTGTCTCGCCGAATGATGTCTTGGCGTAAATGAACTCGCCCCCGGTCAGCGGGAATTTCTTTATCATGTAGCTGTAGTTGTACGAGATTATGAGCATGACGAACGCGGCAATCTCCATCGCAATAAGAGTCCCAAGAGGGCCGGCGCTGGGAAGGAACACCGTACCCGGCATTACATACGCGCTCCAGCCTATGACGCAGCCGAACGCCAGCGACCATACATTGAGGGGAGTTAGCTCGCGCTTGAGATGCCTGTCCGTGTCAATCATGAATAGCATTGTCGTGTCTGTCCTTTATTGGGATATGGTGAGGGCATTATATCACGCGCAAAGGTGCTATACTCAGTCTATCATTCACACAAAAAGGGGCTTTGCTTTCTGTCATGACGGCAATACATAATATCAGAGAGGCATTTCTTGAGATTACAATGCTTCCGTTCCTGTTCGTATTCTCTGCTTTCCTGGGCGGACGGCTTGCGACTAAATCAGAGATTAATCGGCGTTTTCTCTTCCTAGTTGCGTCAACATTAACGGCGGCGTGCTTTGAGGTTCTCACGGAGATTTTCACCGACATAAAAACCGTAACGGTATGGCGCAAATTATTCTACGCTACAATCAACGTCAACGGCTACTGCTTAATGTGCTACGTTGCGGCATACACGCGCAAAATCAGCAGGAGATTCGCGGAGATACATTTCTTCTTCCTGGCTTTGAGCGTGATTATTCCGTTCATGTTCCGTTACAGCGGGGACATTTCTATGATATTCTCGCCGGGAGTCGGGGTTCTTTTCGTGCTTGAAGGATTCGTGTTACAGCTCGCGTATCAGGAGTATTACGGCAACGGACAATTTATCGTAATGAATGTGCTGTTCGTGCTGCTGATTGACTCGTTCGTCATGCAGTACCTTTTCCGGCAGAATATGCCCCTCGTTTACACTGTCGCAACTATCATGCTTGTGTTCACGTTCTTTTACCTTGAAGCACCCACGTACAGGCAGCTATTATCAGCTCAGAACGAAATAGAAGAAGCCCGCCTCATGGCTGAGGACTCAATGAGGAAAGCCGGAGCCGCCAACAAAGCAAAAAGCAACTTCCTCGCAAGCACGTCGCACGAAATCCGCACACCAATGAACGCAATACTCGGTATCAATGAGATGATTCACGCGGAGGCAAAAGACTGGGAGACGCAGAAAGCCTCACAGGACATCAAGAACGCGGGCGAGCATTTATTGAACATCGTCAACAATATTCTTGACATCTCAAAGATTGAGGCCGGGAAAATGGAGCTTTACGAGTCAGATTATCACCTTTGGGAGATTCTCAAAGACTGCGAGGGATATATCACAGGTCTGATCGGAAAGAACCCCGCAATAAAATTCATACTCAGCGCAGATCCTTCAATGCCCGAACATCTGCACGGGGACGCATTGAGGCTAAAGCAGGTGCTGACAAACTTACTCAGCAATTCCGCGAAATATACCCTCAAAGGAAGCATAGCCCTTAACGTTTCGTGCGAATCAGTCAGCGATAATAATTCCGCCGTAATCCTGAAATTTGTCGTTGAGGACACCGGAATAGGAATGCGGGAGAGTGAGAGCGCAAATATCTTTGAGCCTTTCGAGCGGGCGAATATCATCGAAACGAGGCACATACCCGGTGCGGGACTCGGCCTTGCGTTAGTCAAGAACATCATTAACATCATGAGCGGGCGTATAGACCTTGAGAGCGAATACGGCAAGGGAACCCGCGTAACGTTCGAGATACCGCAGAGAATAGTACGGGGGGACAACATCACGATTCAGGAGTATGAAGACTACATGCAGAACGCTGCCAATGTAGAGACAGCCGCGGAGGATGACGGGCCGTCAGTGTGGCCGGGGGCGAAAATTCTTGTGGTTGACGATACCCCGGTGAATCTTGTTGTCGCAAAAGGAATGCTGAAAGAGTCAATGGCTGACATTGATACGGCTGAGTCCGGCGAGGAGGCTTTACAGAAAATAAAGGCCGGGCATTATGATATTGTCTTCCTAGATCACAAAATGCCGGGGATGGACGGAGTAGAGACTCTCGGCCATGCGAAAAAATACGCCCCTGATACCGCGTTCATTGCCCTTACAGCGAACGCCGGGGGAAACGCCCGGGCGGAATATATCGGGATGGGCTTCGATGACTACCTGCCCAAACCGTTCAAGAGCCTCGAAATGATGAAGCTATTGCGTCAGTTCCTCAACAAAAAATAGCGGACAGGCTACAGAAATCAGGACAAAGAAAAACGGGGGCAAAGTCAATCCGGCTGACTCGCTCCCGTCAATTTTTCTGCGTGTAATGTGTGCGGTGAATGAGGGCTAAATTTTGGCCTTGTACCTGCTTGCGTGTTCCTGAATCTCATCGCGGACTTCAACGGGGTGAAGGATTCCCGGAGCGATTATTTCCTCGCGGCCTGTTCCTGACGAGGCTATTATGATGTCGCCGATGCCTAAAATTTTCTGCATGAGCGTCTGTTTTACCTCGATATGCTCAATGTTCATAAGGCCGATTTCAATCGACTTGCTGAAATCCGAGCTGAACGGCTTCAGAGGGCTTAACTCTGAGAATGATACTTCCTGATCCGAGGGCTTTTCGGGGTTATCTTTGAGCGTGAGAGATATTGTCATGCGCTTCACGAGAATGTAAAGCACAATGAGAACATCAACAGCGGCGGCGGCGTACCATATCCATTTACACCAGTCCGCGCCGGGGTTGTAATGATTCACTACCCATGCCAGCACGAGAATCAGAATCACGAGAAGCCACAGCTTGTAGAACCCTCTTTTTGCGGGCTTGTATGTCCTGTAGAACGGTTCCATGATGATAATAATTCCTCCCTTTGTCGCGTGAAAATTTCAGTTAGCGTTTGACATTATAGCATTTATTTTTCTCACCCTCCATGAAGCCCCCCTGCCCCCCCTAAGTTAGGGGGGACACGGCTTGCCGAGGGGGGGTAACACCTCACACACAAAATACAACATGGAAGAGTAATCTATAATGGCAGGAAAATTTTTCGCACGGAGGATTTTTGCTGATGGAAATAATAAAGACGGCACTGCGTTCCCTTCTCAGCAACCGTACGCGCTCACTTCTGACAATGCTGGGAATAATAATCGGAGTCGGCGCGGTAATCACAATGGTAGCAATAGGACGAGGCGCAGCACAACAGGTAGAAAGCGCGTTAGCCGGGTTCGGGTCAAATATGCTAATCGTAATGCCTGCTCCGCCTAATTCGACAGGCGCGAGAGGGGCGGCGGGTTCCGGGCAGTCATTGACGCTTGAAGATTCGTATGCGCTTGCGGAACAAACATTTTCCATCGCAAGGACAGCCCCGGAGGTCAGCACGTCAGCGCAGGTGATTTACGGAAATTCTAACTGGAACACAAGCGTTACAGGCAGTACGCCGGATATATTGCAGGTGCGTAACTGGTCAATGGCAAGCGGGGCGATGTTCACGGAGCAGGATGTGAGGAGCGGCGCGAAAGTCTGCGTGATTGGCCAGACAGTAGCGAGGGAATTATTCGGATATTCTGACCCTGTAGGCATAACGATACGAATCAAGAGCGTGCCTTTCCGAATCGCAGGGATGACGACAAAGAAGGGCGCAAACTCCTGGGGGCAGGATCAGGATGATTTCATTCTCGTCCCGGTAACGACAGCACAGCGGCGGCTTTCGAGGGCGGGAACGAGAGTCGACACAGTGAGGCGGATAAACGTTCAGGCAAAGGACAAAGACTCGGTGTCATCTGCGGAAAAAGAAATAATATCCCTTCTCCGGCAGAGACACAAACTTACGGACGGAGTCGAGAATGATTTTAACGTCCGCAACATGACCGAGGTACAAGAGAGCATGGCCAGCACCGCAAATGTGATGAGCATGTTACTGGGCGCAGTCGCGTCAATCTCTCTTCTTGTCGGCGGAATAGGCATCATGAACATCATGCTTGTGTCGGTCAGCGAACGTACCCGCGAGATAGGCATACGCATGGCCGTGGGCGCGAGGCCGTCAAATGTGCGCGTCCAATTTCTGACGGAAGCAGTAGTGTTATCACTTCTCGGAGGGGCTATAGGGATTTCGCTGGGCGTGGGAGTGTCGAAAGCTGTAACGGCGTTTGTCGGCTGGGCTACGATAATTTCCGGGCAGTCGATAATAGTCGCGGCGGGGTTCTCTGCGTTTATCGGGATATTGTTCGGTTTCTGGCCTGCGTGGAAAGCGTCAAATCTTGATCCCATTGACGCACTGAGGACGGAATAGCGGACAGGGGACAGGGGAAAGACTCTAATCCCTAGTCCCTAATCCCTGCTACATTCCCGGCATGTCATTGGCGTAATCCCTGAAGCGCGTATATTCACGCTCAAAGGTCAGGTGAAAGACTCCCGTGCTGCCGTTGCGGTTCTTTGCGACTCTTATATCGGCCTTGCTGTTTGCGGTGTCGTTGTTCTCGTTCTCGCTGTAATAATCCTCCCTGAACATCAGCAGCACTAAATCTGCGTCCTGCTCAATCGCGCCGGAGTCCCGGAGGTCTGAAAGCTGCGGCTTCTTCTCATTCCGAGACTCGACAGCCCGCGACAATTGCGACAAAGCTATGACGGGGCATTTCATTTCCCTTGCGGCGGCCTTAAGCATTCGCGAAATGTCTGATACTTCCTGCTGACGGCCATCGGTGAGTCTCTTTTCGCCCGAACTCATCAATTGAAGGTAGTCCACAATCACAAGCGACAAATCCGGGTAACGTGTCTTGAAACGTCTGCACCTTGTGCGGAAATCTACGGCTGTGAGGCTTGAGTCGTCATTGATGAAGATATTGCGCTGTGCGAGAATGCTACATGCTTCCCGGACGCGCTGAAAGTCATCAGTGTCAAAAGCTCCCTTGCTCAACAGTGAGAGGTTCACGCTTGCTTCTGCTGAAAGCATACGCATGACGAGCTGTTCTGCGGGCATTTCGAGACTGAATATCAGAACGGGGCGGTTTGCGCTTCCCCCTCCGAACTGTGCGATGTTCACGGCGAAAGCGGTCTTACCCATTGACGGACGAGCCGCGATAATGTTAAGGCTTCCGGGCTGTAGCCCCCCGGTGTAGCTGTCTAGGTCTGCGAATCCTGTAGGGTAGCCCGATGTCTTGTTGTCATTCTGCCTGTAACGCTCTTCAACGTCAACAAAAACAGGGCTGATTATGTCTTTCACGTGGCGGAAGTCTGTCGAGCTTTTGTTCTCGGCTGCCTCAAAGATTAATTTCTCTGCATGTTCTACGATTTCGGGGACTGACAGCGAATTGTTCACGGACATTCCCCGGATAGCGTCGCCCACAAGCAATAATTTCCTTCTCACGGCGTTTTCGCGGACGATTCCGGCGTGATATATGACGTTGGCTGTAGTTGTAACGTTGTGAACGAGTCCGGCGAAATATGCCTGACCTCCGAGCGGCTCAAGCTCCCCGCGTGAGTCAAGCTCAATCTGAACCGTAACAATATCCGCAGGCTTGTCGGCCATGTACATAGCTGAGAGGACTTCATACACTTTTCTGTTGTCTGGGCTGTAGAAGTCTTCTGGCTTCAGAATCTCGATTGCGCTTCCGAGAGCTTCTTTTGACAGGAGGCAGGAGCCTAACACAGCGCGCTCCGCGTCGGGGCTGTTCGGGGGCTGAAGGCTGTAATCAGGAGTCATGACACCTTCACGGAGAGGGTCATATCACACTGAATGCCGGGGTAAAGTTTGAGCGAGACGGGGAAATTTCCGGGCTGCTTAATTGTGTCGTCAAGTTTGATGTTGCGTTTGTCGAAATCTTTGAGGCCGTGCTGTGATTCGAGGGCTTCGGCGACCTGCGCCGCTGTAATGCTGCCGAATAATTTTCCGTTCTCGCCTGCTTTGCCTTCAACTGTTACGGATTTCCCCTGAAGTTTTTTGCGGAGGGACTCTGCTTCTGCGCGGAGTTTTTCGTCTTTGGCTTTGAGTCTTGCCTGCTCGTTTTTCCATTCATTGAGCTTTCCGGGTGTCGCCTCGATTGCGAGTCCTTTGGGAATAAGGAAGTTTCTTGCGTGTCCGTCGCTTACGTCAACAAGTGATCCTGCCTTGCCTAATTTTGATACGTCTGATTTCAGTATTACCTTCATGAAAATTTATCTCCCTTCTCAAAATTAACCCGCAAATAATATCACGTCCGAGTCCTGCAGGGGTGTCGGCATTCGCGGCAGTTGTGGGCGCAGTGCCTTTCACGGTGAATATACTTCAGCGCAAAATATATCCCGGCAATAATCAGCAGGCCGAAAATTATCTGTGTCATCAAAATTATTCCTCCTCAGTTTTCGCTGTCTATGCGTTCAACAACCTTCCTCAGCTTTTCGCTCACGCTGTCGAGACTGTAAGCAAGTTTCAGACACGTAAGCATTAACATATCTTCCTGAGTCGCACCCTTTATTATTTCCCCGCAAGCCTCATCAATTAATGCCTTTATCCTGTCGATCTCTTCATTCTCAAGCGGGGTATGTATCGTGTAGCTTCCTTTTCCGATTGTGAGAAATACATCGCGTGAAGTTCTCATGTCATCCATCACCTTATCAGCAGCATATGTTCAAGCCTTGCGATTTTCTCGGAGGCTGAAGCGTTGTCGGCCACGCTGTTTTGGAACGCCCGCACAAATGCTTTATCATGCTCCTGTGTCCCGTCTGACTTCCTCGCAAGCTCACGGCGCAGAATATCCCGCTCATTCAATAATTGTTCAACGCGATTCATAATCGTGTCAGCAAAATATTCCGCGTCATTAAGATTCACGGCCATAAAAAAATCACCTCTCCGCTAATTGTAACAGAGGGGTGATAATCTGTATGCTCTATCCTAGCGCACTACGTAGCCTTTTGCCTTCAACGATTCGCGCACACCGTTGTGCAATGTCTCTACTTCCTCAACGGTTAATGTTTTTGTCTGTGAACGGTAGCTCAGACTGTAAGCAAGACTCCTGAATCCGTCCGGGATTCCTTTTCCCGCGTAAATGTCAAACAGCCTCAATGACTCCAGCGTAATATCACTTCCCGAATCTTTCACGCACTGCCGAATGTCGCGCATAACATCATCATTGCTCTTTGTGTCGGCGACAAGAAGCGAAATATCCCGGAATGACGCAGGGAATGAACTTGCAGGAGTGAACGCGGGCTTGCGGCTCTCAGTCAGCCCCGTAACATCAATCTCGAACACATACACGCCCGAAACATCAAGCTCCTGCTCTATCGCGGGCTTCAGTCTTCCTGCGTAACCGATTTTCACGCCGTCAGCAAAAATATCCGCCGTCTGTCCTGCGTGCATGAAATTCTCATGGCCGGAAACAAATTCGACCCTGTATCCCCTTGCAGTAATCAGCGACTCAATATCTGCCTTTATGCTGTAGAAATCCTCACTGCGATTCCCAGAAGGCGAGCGCGTATCGACTCCGCTGAAGATGAGTCCGGCGACATGTTCCGGCTCAGTGTGAGATGATTCGCCGTCCATGAGGAAGACTCGCCCCTGCTCAAAGATTCTCACGGGTTCGCGCCAACCTGAAGTAATGCTGACTTTGAGGCCCTCAATAAGTCCGGGCAATAGAGTCGTTCTCATTGACATTTGGTCGCGGCTGATAGGGTTTGAGATTGTGAGGGGCTTTGCGCGAACATCATCGGGACTCAGCCTCAGCTTTTCGGGGAAATCTTCAGGCAGGAAGCTGTACGTTAATACTTCCGTGTAGCCTCTTGGGATTAGGGTATTGCGTACGAATCCCGCGAGCCTCATAGAGTCGCCGATGTCGGCGCGCTTGGGCATTTCGCCGGGGAGCCTCTCTTCTGTGTCGTTGTAGCCTCTGAACCGCCCGATTTCCTCTATGAGGTCTTCCTCTATCGTTATGTCGGGTCTTGATGACGGCGGCATGAAAACGCGGGAGTCTCCGTTGTCTTTCACCTGAGAGATTCCGAAACCGTCAAGAATTTTTGCGGCCTCGCTCATGTTGTCCCACGAAAGATATACAGATAACTTTTTGCGGGTGAGTGTTACGGGCTTGGGTTCGTGAATGTCATTCTCGGCGGATAACGGCTTGTAACCGACCTCAGCCCCGCACCAGTCGCGAATGAGAGTCGCCGCGGCCATGAGGGCGGATTTGCTCAAAGCGGGGTCAACAGTCCGCGAGAATCTGAACGCCGCCTCCGAGTTTATGCCGAGCCTGCGTGAAGTATGTCCGACTCTTACGGGTGAGAAGCTCGCGCTCTCAATGACGATTATTGTTGTGTCGGGATTAATGCCGGTCTGCTCTCCGCCCATTACACCCGCGAGGGCTATTGCTTCCCCTCCTGAAGTAATCAGCATGTCGCGTTCGGTCAATGCGCGGTCTTTTCCGTCAAGAGTCATCATATGCTCGCCTTCATGGGCTGCCCTCACGGTAATTTCTCTTGCGGGCAACGTGTTAAGGTCAAAAGCGTGAAGGGGCTGGCCTAACATGAGCATGACATAGTTCGTTACGTCGACAGCGTTATTTATCGGCCTCATTCCCAAGTGGGCAAGGTCAATTTTTGCGGTCAGCGGAGAGTCAGAAATTTTTGCGCCTGTCGCAAGTCCCAGCCTGTAAGCGTAACAGCCTTTATCGGGCAATGATATTTTCCCGAACTCTTCAGACCATTCTTTGTCCTGCTTGAGAGGCCGCAGCCATTCGGGAGTCTTGAGCGTTGATTTGGGATACAAGCCTTTGATTTCACGCGCCATTCCGAGAAGACTCAGCAAGTCCCCTCTGTTAGGAGTGATTGAGACATCGAGAATGACATCTCCGACATGATAGAGGCTCTCTGCTTTGTCGCCCGGCCTCGCGTCATTCGGAAGGATTAAGAGTCCCGATGGATCATCAACATCATGAAGCCCAAGCTCCTCCGCTGACAGCATCATTCCGTAGCTCATAACGCCGTGAAAATCTCTTGTGCCTAACTCCGTCCCGTCAGGCAGGATTGCACCTTCTCCCGCGTAAAATACCATGTCGCCCTTCTTCATGTTCTTTGCGCTGGTAATGCAGACGTGAATCCCCGTTCCTGTGTCAAGATGGGCGATGGAATATTTTGCGTCTTTGGGATGGGATTCGAGAGCGTCAATTTTCGCGGCAACGACTCCCTTCATTTTTCCGGCGGTGTAAGTAATGCTTTCGACTTCTGAGCCTGAGAGTGTGAGTCTCTCTGCTAGTTCTTCCGGCGTGAGATTCAGCGGCTCAATGTCGATAAAGTTCCTCAGCAGTTCCCATGACACTAACATTTTTCCGCACCCCCGAATCCTGACATGAAGTATGAAACATTCCCGTCAAACAGCAAACGCAAATCACCAATCCCATATTTGAGCATGGCCATACGGTCGAGTCCTATACCGAAAGCGAAGCCGTTATACTCATCGGGGTCAATTTTCCCTGCGCGGATTACATTCGGATGTACCATTCCCATGCCTACGACTTCAAGCCAGCCCGTTCCATGACAGACCCTGCAATGCTCATCATGGCCGGAGCATTCTACGCACTCTATATCAAGCTCCATTGAAGGCTCTGTGAATGGGAAATAGCTTGCCCGGAAACGGTATCGCAGACTCTTCCCGAAAAATGCGTTCAACATTTCCGACATAGTACCCTTCATGACGCTGAAAGGTACATTTTTGTCGACTAAGAGTCCCTCCATCTGATTGAACATCGGCGAGTGAGTCGTATCATTGTCACGGCGGTAAACTTTTCCCGGGCAGACGATTCTCAGGGGCGCACCGTATTTCAGCATTGAGCGAATCTGCACGGGCGATGTGTGAGTCCGCAGTAATGTCCCGTCAGCAAAGTAGAAAGTATCCTGCATATCACGCGCCGGGTGCCACGGCGGAACGTTGAGACACTCGAAATTGTAATAGTCCTCTTCAATCTCAGGCCCTGACGCTACGGAATATCCGAGTCCCTGCATTATGTCGGCAATCTCGTGCATTGTCTGCAAAACGGGATGGAACGCCCCGGAGATTCTGCCCTTTGCGGGGAGTGTTACGTCAATGCGCTGTGAGATTTCCTGCTTCTCGTTCTCAGCGTCGCGGATTCTTTTTCCGGCCTGCTCTAATTCGTGCTCTATTTCGTCGCGGAGGGTATTAACTTCCTGGCCTGCTGATTTCCTTTGTTCGGGTGGTAATTTTCCGAGTGAGCGCAGTAATTGCGTGAGTGATCCTTTTTTGCCTGTGAATTTTACGCGGATTTCGTCTAACTCTTGAAGTGTTGAAGCTCCTGCGAGGGACTCGCGGAATGAATCCCTCACAGTTTTTGCGGTGATATTATCTTCCGTCATTACTTGGCGGCCTTCACTTTTGCGACTAAATCGCTGAATGCTTTTGCGTCATGTATCGCCATTTCTGACAGCATTTTGCGGTTGAGGGTGATACCTGCTTTCTTCAGGCCGTTCATGAATACGCTGTAGCTCATTCCTTCAGCCCTGACTGCCGCGCTGATTCTCGTAATCCATAATTTGCGGAAATCTCTCTTTTTGCGCTTCCTGTCGCCGTATGCCCGTGAGAGTGCCGCTAAATATGCCTCTCTTGCCCGGCGGTAAACGTTCTTTCGCTGACCCCAGTAGCCTTTTGTTATGCTGAATAACTTTCTGCGCTTGTTGTTGCTCTGCGACGCGCCTTTTACTCTCATTGTGTGTCAGTCCTTTCCTAGTCGTAGGGGAGCAAGTGCCTCATCTGCTCGGTGAGTGTTTCTGTTACGTAGCCTGTTTCCTTGAGGCGGCGCATTCTTGAGGGCTTCTTGTGGACGAGGATGTGAGACCTGCTGCACTTCCTGTATGCGAATTTCCCTGAAGCTGTCTTGAAGAAACGTTTTTTTGCGCCGGAATGTGATTTCAGTTTCTGCTTGGGCATTCTGATTTATTCTTCTCCTTTCGTTTTTGCTGACTGTTTTGCGCTGCTGCCTGTTACCGGTGTCAATAAGAGCCGCATATATCTTCCTTCCATGATGGGCTTTGACTCTGACTTTCCTACGTCTTCGCACTCGGCTAATACGCGGTTCAAAACTTCCTCGCCCCTGTCAAGAAATGACATCTCTCGCCCCCTGAAGAACACCGATACTTTTACCCTGTGTCCTTTCTCAAGAAACTGCCTGACGGCCTTTGTCTTGAAGTCAAAATCATGATCATCAATTTTCGGCCTCATCTTTATTTCTTTGAGTTCCTGGACTTTCTGTTTCTTTCGAGCGTCTTTCTCTTTCTTCTGGAGCTGGTAGCGGTATTTCCCGTAGTCCATAATTCTGCAAACGGGCGGCTGTGCTAGCGGTGCTACCTCCACAAGGTCGAGCGACTGCTCATGCGCCATCCTTATGGCATCAATAGTGCTTGTGATTCCGACTTTCACCCCGTTTTCGTCAACAAGAAGCACCTGCGATGATGTTATCTCCTCATTAATGCGCGGGGTATTCTCTTCGTTGCCGGGCAAAAATTCCTCCTCCTTTCAAAATCTGCCGCAGCTGTAGTTGATTTGCATAATAAAAATCAGGGCGGCTCATAAATTTCAAGCCTGACCCCTGACAGTTATATGCGTATAGATTCAGAGTGTCGGCTTCTTAGTTCCCCGCCAGCATGAAGGCCGGACAGGAGAGCCTGCGAGAATATATCACATATTCCGCCACAGCGCAAAAAAAAAAATGAAGAGGAGATTTTACTCTCCCCCTATAGTTTTTACACTTGCCGTAAAATTCCGGGACTGCTGTATGCGCTCTGCCTTCCCGGAAATGAACGCCCCCGCGAGTCAGCCCCGGCAATGTCATCGCTGAAGTCCATAGGGTATTATTTTTGTGAAATTCCTGCGTGTTATGGTAAACTTAACCGCACAAACAGCTTACAGACAGAAAGAGGAATTTTTTGTCATGGATATTGCCCGCGCTAGTATAAAGCGTACTGTCGTTGTACTTTTCATTTGCCTTCTAATCTCTCTTGGCGGTGTATCTGCCTATTTCAGCATCGGTAAACTTGAAGATCCCGCCTTCACTATCAAAACCGCAGTTGTAACAATCTTATACCCCGGCTCAACTGTCTACGAGGCAGAACAGGAAGCCGCAAGCAGAATGGAAGACGCAATCCAGGCAATGGGAGAGATAAAGAGAATCCGCACACGCTCTTCTCCCGGCTCCGCAACAATTTATGTTGACATCAAAGACCAGTATACTACCGCAGATCTTCCGCAGGTCTGGAATATTCTCCGGCAGAAAGTTAATGATGCTCTCGTCAATCTCCCGTCAGGCTGTACAGTCGTAATCAACAATGATTTCGGGGACGTTTTCGGACAGTATTACGCGCTCACGGGAGACGGCTACACTATGAGGGAGCTTTACGATTACGCGGACTTTCTCAAGAAGGAGCTTGTGTTAGTCCCGGAAGTCGCAAAAGTCAGCATAGTAGGCGAGCAGACAGAAGCCGTTTACGTTGAGTTCTCATCAGCCCGCCTGCGTTCGCTGGGAATATCATCATCAACAATATTTGACATACTAAATCAGCAAAATTCACTCTCGTCTATGGGAAAAACTTTCTACGGGGAACAGTACGTAACAATAAACCCGACAGGAGGAGTCCTTAGCGTTGAGGATTTCGGCGAGACTGTTATCGGCGGGGGAGAAGGTCATCTTATAAGGCTGAAGGAAGTTGCAGAGATTCGCAGGGACTACGCTGACCCGCAGACAATGATGATGTATTTCAACGGCCAGCCCGCTTTAGGGATCGGAATATCAACGGTTACGGGCGGGAATGTCGTTACTATGGGCGAGGCTGTAGAGAAAAGACTAGAAGAGCTTGAAGAAGACTGTCCCATAGGCATGGAGCTGAAACCGATTTATATGCAGTCAGACGGGGTTGTGAAGTCCGTCAACGATTTCGTGATTAACCTGATTGAGTCGCTTGTTATAGTTGTCGGAGTCCTGCTCGTGTTTATGGGAGTGAGATCGGGACTCATAATTGGTATTGTATTGCTTCTTACGGTTGCGGCGACTCTTGTTGTGATGAATCAGCAGGGGATTTTCCTTCAGCAGGTTTCACTTGCGGCCATGATTATCGCGCTAGGCTCATTAGTCGACAATGCTATAGTTGTTACTGAGGGAATGCTTGTAGGAGTCCAAAACGGGCAATCCGCAGAAGATGCCGCCTCAAGCACTGTATCGGGGTCAATGTGGGCGATGTTCGGCGGGACTGTTATCGCTGTCCTTGCGTTTGCGCCAATCGGATTATCACCTGACAGCACGGGCGAATTTTGCCGGAGTCTTCTTCAGGTTGTCGGAATATCGATGATGTTGAGCTGGCTTTTTGCGATTACAGCGACTCCTGTCATCGGAAATCTTATGCTCAAGCCCGCAAAACAGTCAGGAGGAGACCCCTACGGCAGCTTTTTGTTCAGGGCTTACCGGGCATTTCTTGAGGGCTGCCTTCACATGAGACTCCTAACGATAGCCGTTGTTGTGATCATGTTCGCTTTCTCTGCTGTTGTTCTGATTACGTCTGTCGAAAAAGTTTTCTTCCCCTCGTCAACAGCGATGTATTTCGTTGCGGACTTGTGGCAGCGCGAGGGGACATCAATCAACGTTCAGCGAGACATGACGGAACAGCTTGCCGAACGCCTGAGAAAACGCCCCGACATAAAGAACGTTACGAGCACAATCGGAGCCGGAAATCTGCGCTTCATGCTGACATATTCCCCGCCTGACGGTGATAACGCATTCTCAGAGCTTCTCGTAGAAGTAAACCCCGGCGGAGACCCGAAAGCAATCCTTCAGGAAACACAGCGGATTATTGATGACGAAATGCCCGGCGTTATTGGTGTGTGTAAACTTTTCTCAAAGGGTGCGAGCATGGCTCCTGTAATTGAGGCAAGATTTTACGGCGATGACCCTCTTGTGTTACGCGGCCTAGCAGACAAGGCACGCAAAATCATGGAGGAAGACCCTATACATAACTGCGTCCGGCTTGACTGGAACGACCGCGTTACAGTATTCCGCCCTCAGATTCGCAAGGACAGAATGCAGAGCCTAGGACTTACCCGCCCGATGATAAACAATGCCATTCTCACAGGCACATCAGGATTAACTGTCGGGGCGTTCAGGGACAAGAACAAATCACTGCCTATTCTGTTCAGCCTCATTCCTGAAGAGCGCAACAGGATAGACAACTTGCAGTCATTGCCGGTGTGGTCGCCGTCCGCAAACAGGGCTGTAACATTAGGCTCGGTGATTTCTGACGTTGAAGTGTCATATGAAGACGAAGTAATCATGCGGAGAAACAGAAGGCGGGTTCTCAGTGTCGTAAGCGATGTAACTATCGGCAGCAACGTTTCAGAGATGCAGGAGAGAATACGCGCCAAAATTGAGGCCATACCGCTACCGTTCGGCTACAGGTTTGAATGGGGCGGCGAGGACGAAAGCCAGAAGGACGCAATGGACGGAATGTCAGTATTATTCCTGCCGTGCCTGATTCTGATGTTTACGATAATGGTTTTCCTGTTCAACGGATTTCGCCAGCCGTTTATCATTTTCGGCTCGATACCGTTAATCGTCATCGGAGTTGTTCTTGGACTCGTTCTCGCACATAAGCCGCTTGATTTCCTCTCAATCGTGGGAATACTGAGCCTTGTGGGAATGCTGGCGAAAAACTCAATCGTCCTTCTTGACCAAGTAGCCAGCGATTTCGCTTCAGGCAAAGACCGCTATCTCGCAATCGTTGAAACAGGCGTAAGCAGGCTGAGACCCGTAGCAATGTCAGCGGTTACTACAGTGCTTGGTATGATTCCGCTGATATGGGATAGCATGTTCGGCCCTATGGCTGTTACGATTATGGGCGGGCTTACAGTCAGCACGATTCTTACGATGGTATTCATACCTGTAATGACAGCGGTAGCCTATAACGTTCCCAATCCTGAAGACAACAGCGGAGACGAATACGAAGAGGAATAAAAATTTTTTGCAGGAAAGGTGATAAAACATGAAGAGACTCATTGAGATAATAATTCTTGTAGGGCTTGTATTCGGGGCATATAAAGGTCTTGAGTTAATGCGCGGACAAGAAGAGGAAATCCAGCTGAAAGAAGTAATCCGTCCAGTGAAAACAGTTACCCTCAGGAGCAACGGCAAGGGCGGCTTGTGGCAGTACTACGGAACGTTGCAGGGAGGAAGGCGCGTTGATTTGTCCTTCAGGGTGCCGGGGCCTATCAGAAGCATAAGGGTAGACAAGGGAGCCTCAGTGAAGAAAGGCCAGCTTCTTGCGACGTTAGACCCCCGCGACTATCAGACACAGTTAAAGCAGGCTCAGAGCAATCAGGCGCAGGCTCAGGCTCAGTACGAAAACGCACAGGCAAACTTCAAGCGATATGAGAATCTCTACAAGCAGAAAGTCATAGCACGCTCGCAATATGACACATACAAGACTCAATTGAATGTCGCTGAGTCATCGCTGAATGTCGCGAAAGCCGCAACTACCGCCGTGCGCGACTCGCTGAAGGATACGGAACTCCGTGCGCCGTTTGACGGTGTAATTGTTGACAGGATGGTAGAAAGTTTCCAGGACGTGAACGCAAAACAGACGATTTTCATTTTGCAGGACATATCCATGTTGGAGATAGTCTTCAACGTCCCGGACACCGATGTGATATGGGCAACAAAAGCGACATCATCAGCCCCCGATTCAATCCGTGCGAAATTTGACGCAATCCCTGAGAGGACTTTTCCCCTGACGCTCAAAGAATTTGTGTTGCAGGCTGACAGAAGCACAAACACTTTCCCCGTAACCGCCGTAATGCCTCAGCAGAGAGATGTAGCCTTATTGCCCGGGATGACCGCTGTTGTAGAGGTTGAAGTTTTAGACTCTGAGGGCGGCGAAAGAGTGTACACAGTTCCGCAGACGGCTGTTGTTACCAGCGGCGACAATGCATATGTATGGCAGTGTGAGGACAACGCGGTGAAACGTGTCAGCGTGAAGCAGAACAGCCCGCATAACAACGGCTTCATTGACATCACAAGCGAACAGCTCAGAGACGGGAATAAAATCGTTGTGGCCGGCGCACATCTTTTGCATGAAGGGCAGAAAGTGAGAATGTAAAATCCTGCTGGACGCATATAAAAAAATCCCCCTCCTGAAATTTTGGGAGAGGGATTTTTTTGCACTGAACACGGCCTGAAATATCGCGCTCAAATTTTATCGGCTCACTGATTTCATTCTGAATCACAAGGGCATCTCAGGCGGCAAAATTTTTCGTGTCTCATCAGCAAGAAACTGCCCGTCATTTTCGCCGATTGCCCCCGCGTGAAAGACT
Source organism: Synergistaceae bacterium (assembly GCA_017540085.1). NCBI lineage: Bacteria > Thermotogati > Synergistota > Synergistia > Synergistales > Synergistaceae > Synergistaceae bacterium. The sequence goes on from JAFYBQ010000039.1 coordinate 49,071, forward strand.
TTCAGCCCTGCTTTTGCGAGAGATACAGGCTGCTTCAGACCTTTTCCGCGCCCGTCATACTTGGCTATTATCTGTTCATACGTGTCCCATATAGGAGTCTCCAGTTTACTTGACAGCCCCGATTCCATTCAACCATATCAGCGAAAGAGTCAATGTTACTCAAAAGAAGTTATAGCCGGCTCCGCATTTGCCGTAATACCCTGCCGCAGGGAAATATTAACTAAGTATTTATATTACGTTCTGTTAAAAAAAATCACGTGGAATAGTAGAGGACGCAAAAATCTCCATCTGCTTTTTCATGCGTAAAAGTTTCGCAGACGGCTAATTTATCTCGGCTGTGCTTGTCTTTTCTCCGTAATATCAGTTAAAGGAGTATTTCAGGCTGTCTCCGCTCTTTGCTTCCCCGTCCTCAAGAACCCGCGCAAAGATTCCTTCACGGGGCATTACACAATCCCCGGCAGCTTTGCGAATCGCACAATCGTTATGGCACTCTTTGCCGATCTGCGTAACTTCACATAACGCCGTCCCGATTCGGATTTTCGTCCCGACAGGCAAATCATGAAGCGTTATCCCCTGAGTCAAAATGTTCTCCGCGAATGCCCCGGCCGGAAATTTCATCCCCGTAACTTTTTCGAGCCTCGCTACACTTTCAACCGCAAGAAGACTCACCTGCCTATGCCACTTTCCTGCATGAGCGTCGCCGACAATCCCATAATCTTTTCTGAGCGTGATACTTTTCACCGCGTGTTTCTGCTCCCCCTTTCGTTCACTTATGCAGACCGCTAAAATTTTTGGCACTACGACTCCGCAGTCCTGAGTTTTTCCCGCAAGCATATCAGTTCCGTGATGAATCGCGGCTTTCACGGCATTGAAACATTCACGCGCTGCCTTCTCGCTTCCGGGCAAATTGATGATGAGCGACTCACCCCGAATCCCAGCAACCGAACGCGACAAACATCCCATAGGCGTAATCTTCATGCTTTCGGCTCTCATCGCCTCCGGGATTCCGCGAGTCTCACGCTCAATCACGGATAACGTTGCTTCAGGCGTAACATCACGCGGAGAAAATCCCGTCCCGCCTGTCGTAAGTATCAGTGTGATTCTCATCCCGTCAGAACATTTCAGAAGCTCAGACTTTATCACGTCAAAATCATCGGGAATAATTTTTGTGTAAACTACTTCCCAGTTGTCAGACTCAAGAATCTTCACCAGTGCCGGCCCGCTTGTGTCGACTCTTTCACCTTTTGACCCTTTATCGCTTATCGTTATTACTGCTGCACGCTTCATAATCTCCGTGAACGCCTCCGCTCTTTGTGAGTAATTTTATGTCCGTTATCGTCATATCCTTTTGCACAGCCTTGCACATGTCGTACACCGTCAACAATGCGACACTTACCGCCGTTAATGCTTCCATCTCGACTCCAGTCCGCCCTGAGCAGGAAATTTCAGCCGTAACATTCACCGTCAGACTCTCCTCGTCAAGTGTGAACGATATATCCGCGCCGTTAAGGTTTAACGTGTGGCACATCGGGATTAAGTCGGGAGTCCTTTTCGCGCCCATTATCCCCGCTATCTGCGCCACTGTCAGAACATCGCCCTTCTTCATTCCGCCCGTCTGAATCAGCCTGAATGTCTCGGCATTTACGTGAATTTTTCCTGACGCTGTAGCCTTGCGCCGGGTTATGTCCTTGTCGCCTACGTTTACCATTTTCGCGCGCCCGCTGTCGTTGAAGTGCGTGAAGTCCATGAATTTATCAGCCTCCGATTCTGTTCATTGCCCGTAATGATTCTGTGATGTGATTTTCGCAAAGGTGATGGCGTTTCGGTTTCGACATTATTGCGCGTGTGATGAGGGATTTGATTTCGTGCTTTGTCTTGTGCCGTATGAAAATCTCTGTGTCAGAATGCAGGCAGGGCTTCAAATACCCGTCAGCAGTCAGCCGAATCCTGTTGCACGAATCGCAGAACGACTCACTAATCGGACTTATGAATCCTATACGGCCCTTTGCGTTTTTGAGTCTGTAAATTTTCGCTACCCCGTCTGACTCTAAAGGCTCAATATCCGGGAGCATGTCAAAAATTTTCTGTGAGGAAATGAATCCGTCAGCAAAATTTTCAACCATCGGCATCAGCTCAATGAAGCGAATATCTATATCACGCTCAAGAGTCATCCCGGCCATGTCGGAAATTTCATCATCATTGAAGCCCCTAATCAGAACCGTGTTAATTTTCACCCGAAATCCCGCGCTCATTGCCGACTCTATTCCCTGCAGAACGTCAGCGATATTCCCTCCGCGTGTGATGTACGAATATTTTTCCGGCCTCAATGTGTCGAGGCTGATATTGATTCGTTCAACGCCTGACGATCTGAGACTCTCAGCTAATTTCGGCAGTAATATTCCGTTTGTCGTAATGCAAATCTCGTTAATGCCGGGGATTTCGTGAGTACGTCTGCAAATTGAGATAATATTTTTCTTCACTAACGGTTCTCCGCCAGTGAAACGAATCTTTCTTATGCCAAGCTCAGACGCAACTTCAATCACCGTAATAATTTCTTCCTCGCTCATAATGTCGTCATGATTTTTCTTTATGACACCTTCAGCTGGCATACAGTAACGGCACCGCAAATTACACAGGTCAGTAACAGACACCCGCATATACGTTATCTCGCGCCCGTAAGAATCCTTCATGCTAATACCGTCCGAATGTGCAATTAGGGTAACGGCATTCCGCGCATAGCTGGCACAATCCGCCGTCAGCAAGACGAATCAAATCATCCCGCGTGAATTTCAGCCCCGTGAAAATCTGAGGCAGTAAGACATCAAAGACTGTTACGGGCATCATTATTGCCGCGCCGGGGACTCCGATTATCGCCGTGTCATTCAGGTATGCTAACATCGTCATGTTTCCGGGCTGTGAGGGGACTCCGTATGAGACGATTTCCGCGCCTGTGTGAGCGATTGCGGAGGGCGTGAGGTCGTCAGGGTCTACGGACATTCCGCCGGACATGATGACAATATCCGCGTTCTGAGTCATGTATGACGTTATCGCGGAGTCCAGCATTCCGGGGTCATCATCGCAGAGAGTAACGCCCAAAATTTCGCACGGATAATTTTCGAGTTTCCTGCGCGCTACGGCCTCGAACTTGTCGCAAATGAGTCCGTGATAAATTTCTGAGCCAGTGATAATAATTCCGGCCTTCATTGGCTTGTATGGTAAAAGGGAAATTAATTTTTTCTCACGGCAAATATTTTCGGCCATGATGATATTCGACTCGTGAGTAACAAGCGGAATGATTCGCATTGACGCAAGACGGGAATTTTTGCTGACGGGGTAATGATTCGGCAGTGTCGAGATTGTAACGTCATCAACAGAATTAACCGCCCTCAATAATTCCGTGTCAACCGTGAACAATCCGCAAATGTCAGCCGTCATTACTATTTTCCCCTCAGAAGGCCCGGTGAAGTGAGTCCCTTCCGTCCTGCAAATTTCCGCGAGTCTCAATGCTGCGTCATCCTCGTGAATTTCTCCTGACTCTGACTCCCATATGAACACGTGCTTTTTTCCCAGTCTCAGCAATTCGGGAATATCGTCCTGCGTTATGACATGGCCGCGCTTGAATGCAGCACCCTTGAATCCGTCCCGCATGGCCGTAACATCGTGGCACAATTCGAGTCCTAATGCGTTTTCCGTCTTAACTTTCCTCATATCAGAAATCCTTTCAGCTTTTCGCCCGCCTGAATTTGTCCGCTCCCGGCCGGAATCACTGCCATTACGTTACAGCCCGACATAGTACGCAAAATTCCGTTGCCCTGCTCTGAAGGGACGCGCATAAATATTTTTCCGTCAGCAAATTTCAGAGTCCCGCGAATGATTCGTGTGATTGGACTCTTTTTGCCGAATGAATCCGCGAGGGCTATATCAATTTCGACTGGCATAAAATCTTTCAGGCCGGATAATTTTTTCAGGGCAGGAAGCGCGACGGCGTAATAATTTGTGAGTGCTGAAGCAGGATTGCCCGACAAACAGCAGATTAGCCTGCCATTTTTCACGGCGTATATACATTTCCCGCCGGGCTTGAGTTCGACATCACGCACGAGAATTTCAGCGCGCAAAATTTTCAACGCTTCCGGCATTCTGTCATAATCCCCCGCTGAGACTCCCCCCGTAACAATAATCACATCACACGATGATAATGCCTCCGACATTATTCGGGCGATTTCGTTCTCATCATCACATGCAACGCCGATAAAATCCGGGATAAATCCTGCGAGCGTTAATGCGGTCTCAAATGTATAACGGCTTGTGTTGTAGATTTTTCCGTCTGTTAATGGCGAATGTATGTCGGCGATTTCATTTCCTGTTGAGATTATGCCGATTACGGGCTTACGGTAGGCGATGATTTCTGCGATGCCCTGCGACGCTATGAGTCCTGCCCGGCCCGCGTCAATAATTTCTCCGTTCCTCACGATGACATTTCCGGCTTTAACGTCCTCGCCTGCCCTGATGATATTTTCACCGCCCGCAAATTTCCGGCTGATTGTAACCTCGCTGTCAGTAAATTCTGTGTCCTCGTATTTCGTTACAGCGTCTGCACCTTCAGGAATCATTGCGCCCGTCAAAATCTTTGCGGACTCGCCATGCTTCAGCGGCATTTGCGGCGGATCTCCTGCGCGGATCTCCTGCGTGATTCGTAATTTTCCGGGAACGTCCCCGGCCATGAATGCGAATCCGTCATAGGGTGAACGGTCGAATGAAGGCACGTTGATTTTTGCGGTTATATCTTGCGCTGAGACTCTCCCGGCTGATTCGGACAATGATATTTTTTCCGATGATACGGGGATAACATTTTCAGCGACAATATTTCTTGCTTCTTCGTAAGTCAACAACTCTCACTCCTTCAGCATCAATAAATTTTCGGGCGGAAATGAAATTCTCACGGTCTCAGACTCAATTTCACGCCACAAAGTTTTATCCGCTTCCCAAAATATCGGGTCTGCGTTTACTTTTGCGAGCAACATTACAGTAAATGAGAACGGATTTTCGACAGCCTGAATGACTCTGCACGTGAAAGAATTGACTCCGCCTCCGTGAATGATATTGTTCGATCTTATTCCGACATATTTCGGGTCGCCGTGATTGTCCGGGCATTGAAGCTCTATGTCCCAGTCGTAAGCGTAAATTTTTCCGTCTGTGAATTTTGCGCGTGATATATTCTTGCAGCCTGTGAGGATTGCGGCGTGTTTCGTTTTTGGACTGCTGAAAACGTCATCCGTTGCACCGGAAATTTCGACATGCCCCCCGTGAATGACCGCTATTTTTCCGCAGAGCCTGTACGACTCCTCCATGCTGTGAGACACAAGAATCACAGTCCCGCAAAACTCACGGAAAACTTCTGAGAGTTCGCGCTCAGTCTGAAAACGTAAATGGCTGTCCAACGCTGAGAAAGGCTCATCAAGCATTAAGATTTTGGGACGGGACAACAGAGTCCGGGCTAATGCTGTGCGCTGCTTCTGGCCTCCTGAAATTTGAGACGGCAATAGATTTCTCACGCTCTCAAGACCGAAACGCCGTATTAATTCTTCAGACTCAATTTTTGACTCGCGGTTTCTTCCTGCGACTCTGATATTCTCCTCGACTGTCATATTCGGGAACAATGCGTAATCCTGAAACATCAAGCCCGTGTGCCTTCTCTGCGGAGGAAGATTTACCCCCTTTGCGCTGTCGAAAACCGTAACGCCGTCAATGATGATTTTTCCCTCATCAGGCTTAACGATTCCGGCAATACATGAGAGAGTCAGACTCTTCCCTGAACCTGACGCACCGAGAACCGCGAGACTCTCATCACCGACATCAAGCGAGACATTGAGACTGAAGCCCGGAAATTTCTTGCGTATGTCAGCATAAAGGCTCATGATTTCCCCCGCTCAATAACATTCAGCGCAAGCAAGACAGCGAATGATATTGCGATGTTGACGAGTACCCATTTCACAGCAAGCTCATCATTTCCCGTCCGCCAGAGATGATATACAGTCGTTGAAATTGTCGCGGTCTTCCCGGGAATATACCCCGCAATCATGCTCGTAGCTCCGTATTCGCCCAATGCACGAGCGAACGACAGAACAGCACCTGCCGTAATGCCTTTCCTGCTACACGGTACGACAATCCGCCAGAACGTGAACGACTCAGACAGTCCGAGAATCTTTGCGGAGTGTATGATGTTTTTGCTGACGGCCTCGAATGCCCCGCGCGATGTTCTGTACATTAACGGGAACGAAACGACAACTGACGCGAATATAGCCGAGTGCCACGACATAGACAGCCTCACGCCGAAATGAGCCATAACCCACGCTCCAATAACACGCCTCGGCCCTAAGAGTCTCAGCAGGAAATATCCCGTAACAGTCGGAGGAAGCACAAGAGGCAGAGTCAGAATCACATCAACGACTCCGCGAAACATGGCCGGAAGTTTTGACACATACCAAGCCGCAATTATCCCCGTGAAGAACACAATCACGCACGAGACAACAGCGACTCTCAGAGAGTTATACAGCGGGTAGAAGTCCATGATTTATTTTGCTGACGTGAAGCCGAATGACTCAAAAATTTTCTGCGACTCTGATTCTTGAAGGTACTTGAGGAACTTTACGGCCTCGTCTTTGTGTGATGACCGGGAAATTACAGCAGCCGGATAAATTACGGGAGTCTTGAGAGTCCCTGCAGGAGGAAAGGCAATAACTTTCAGGCCGTGAGTCATTGCGTCTGTCGCGTAGACTATTCCGCAGTCAGCAGCACCCTCGCGAACCTGCATTGCGACTTCAGTAACATTCCCCGCAAAAGAGATTTTCCCCGCATGATTCAGAGCGTCCCACAGTCCCATAGCCGTCAAAATTTCCTGCGCGTACATTCCTGCGGGAACGTCAGAATTTCCCAGCGCGATTAGGGTCAGTTTGTCCGTCCCTAAATCAGCGAACGATTCTATTTTTGCCGGATTAATTTCCGTTGTGGCCAATACGATTTTGTTCTCAAGAAGATTTACTCTTGCTGACGAATCTATGAGGCTCTCACTTTCTAGCGTGTCCATTTGCTTTTGTGCCGCTGATATGAATATGTCGCACTCTGCGCCCTCCATAATTTGAGTCTTGAGAGTGCCGGATGAGTCAAAGTTGCATGTGATTTGTGTACCGGGATTGTTCGCTGTGTATAGTGCTGTGATTTTTTCTGTTGCTGACTGCAGAGAGGCCGCCGCAAATATTGTGAGTGTTTCCGAGAATGCCGCCCGCGAAAATGTGAACAGCAATAAAGCCGTGATTAATGACGCAAATTTTCTCATGATATTTTCTCCTTCTCTTGATGGAAAGCATAACCGTTTCCCGTTATACTCTGAGGCCGTTAATGACCGTCGGCCAAGCTGCCATAGAATTATCTTTAGGCTGAATGGCTCGGATTATCGTTAAGCCAGATTCTATAATCTTCCGGCGTGTTAATGTTCCGTAAAAACTCCCGCCCCCTTTCGTTAATGTCAACATAATGAACGTCAATACGACTCAGAAATTTTTTCACGCTGAAATCTCCCGACCTCAAAGACTCCCGAATCATTCCCGCGCATGACACGCTATATATTCCCGTGAGAGGCTGAATATTCCCGTCAATCACAGGCACAGCGCACAAATCATTTTCACGGAGCTGTGAGAAAAGCTCATCGATAAATCCCGCGTCAATATCAGGAACATCACAGGGAGTCGTGAAAACGTATTGAGTCTCAGACATCATCAGAGCCGTATAGATTCCTCCGAGAGGCCCGCAATCTTTCAGCAAATCCGGCCATGTGGGAAAATCGTACCCGTAAATTTGAGTCTCATCTCTCACGGACAATGAAATAATCCTGAAGCCCTCAAGCTGTGAGATTATGCGGTCAAGAAATAATTTGTGCTTAGGAGTTCCCATTCTTGACGAGAGTCCCCCGCATAAAATTACGGCTGTTGATTCGCGCTTAGTCATTTTTCCGCCTGTAACGCAATGCAATCTCCGCGCCGATTATGCCAATCTCATAAAGCGCAAGAAGAGGAACGGCCATTAATATTTGTGAGACGACATCAGGAGGAGTCAGAATTGCCGACAGTATGAATATCAGCAGGACGCAGAATTTCCGCTTTGACCGTAACGACTGAGGCCGAACGAGTCCGATTAACGACAATAACGAGAGCAGCACAGGAACTTGAAACGCAAGCCCGAACAATACAATGAACGTCCAAACGAATGACATATAATTATTCAGCGTGAACATAGGCTTTACTCCGCTGATGTTCAATCCCGTCAAGAATCTCAACGCTCCCGGAATCACCGCGAAATACGCGAAAAGAGTCCCAAGCAGGAACAATCCCGCGCCGATTATGAGTCCAATGAATAAATATCTCCGCTCACTGTCCTTCAGTCCCGGCCACAAAAACGCGCAGAGCTGGTACAGTATCACAGGCGACGAGACGAATAACCCCGCGAAAAATGCCGTCTTTAATCCTTCCATGAACAACTCAGCCGGACTCACCGTGATTAACTGCAATCCCTCAGCGTGAACAAGCAACAGCGAGAATATATCCTCCTGAAAGAAGTAGCAGACCCCGAATCCGAGACACAGCGCAAGAACGCTCCGTATGATTCTCGTTCGGAGTTCGGACAAATGACCCGTGATTGTCATCATGCCTCCTTCAGGTTTGCTCATGATTTACGCCTGCGGTTTGTCGGATTTTTCCTGCGAGTCGGTTTTCTCGGTGTTGCTTGACGGATCCCGGGCATATCCGCGAAATTCGGCGATAGCTTTTCCGAATGCCTTTCCGATTTCCGGCAGCTTGTTAGGCCCGAAAATTATCAGCGCGATTATCATTATTACGATTAATTCAGACATTCCAAGCCCGAACATTTCACATCACCCCTATAATTTTTTCCCTGAACATGAAGCACACAATTCCTGCTCAGGCTCATTCACTGTAAAATATTTCCCGCAATGACGACAGCGGACTCTCTGAAATTCTGCTTTGACTTTCGACTCTATTGGCCATGAAAATTTTTCCCGTAACGTTATCGCTTTCACGGGGCATTTCTTCACGCACAGCATACACCCCGAACATGATACGGCGTTGAACGTTAATTCCGCTTTTGCTTCTGACTTCTTGAGACTCCACGCTCCCGACGGGCATAACGCCTCACACATTCCGCAGGCATTACAGGACTCAGACACGGCGAAATCATAGAACACTCCCGGCGAAATTTCAGCATGTGAGTCTTTGAGTCTGTCAGCAAGAAATTCACACGAAAGAAAGATATTATTCTTGTCATGAAAAATTACGTCCTCAAGAATATTACTGCCCTTTCTTTTTCCGCGAGCAAACATCATCGCAAGCATATCACGCCGCGAATATTCTCCCTCAAAATTTCCGTCCCGAATGATTTTCACATCATGGCCGAGTCTCAATGCGTCAAGAAACTTGAAGGCCGTCCCGAAATTATCGCCTGAAACTTTTTCTGACAGCTCGCAATCCTCACAGGGCATAACGAGAATAATATCAGGATTCACCGAAAGCACCGCCGAAATCAAAGCGGGACTCAGAGATTTAACGCAGAAATTTCCGCCAGCCTTCAGACATTTCACAGTGTCATTAACCGCAAAATCCCGGAAAATTTTGTAGTCCCTAAGCCGCAAAGCCTCAGACGGACAGACAGACGCGCATAACCCGCAGGCCGTGCATTTTTTCCCGTCAACAAGAGGAAGCCCCACAGAAATTTTGAGAGCGTCAAAATTGCAAGCACTCTCGCAAAGTCCGCAAGGCTCAAAACGATTCCGGCGGTTAAGGCACATTGACTCATTCAGGAGCGGTATATTGTCCGAGAAAAGCAGCTGCGATAATCCGCCGAGTAACATTTATGCTCTCATTCCCTTTTTGGGCTTGTAGTAGAGATTCGGCTCTGTCTTTTCGGGTGAAACGTCATCATTGACCGCCCGGACGAGTCCCGATTCTTTGCGTAATTCGTCAACATCAGCAAGGGTTAAGCACCTGCTTGTGCATGACGCAACACACACAGGAAGCTCGCCGCGTTTCAGCATGTCAATACAGCCGTTGCATTTCGCGGCCTTCTTTGTGTCCTCGCGAACCTGGACAGCTCCGTAAGGACACGCCTTAGCGCAAGCCCCGCACCCTATGCAGACATCTTCCTTCACGTATACCATCCCGGTGTCGTCGTCTTTCGTCATCGCACCTGTAGGACATGCCGCGACACACGCAGGATTCGAGCAGTGCCGACACATTTTCAGCGTGAACCAGACGAAAACGTCCGGGAATTTCCCGCGCTCCCTCTCCTCAATCGCATTGAAGTTCACACCAACGGGCAAATCGTTTTTGTCCTTGCATGAGACTACACACGCACGGCATTCGAGGCACTTGTTCATATCGTGGCGAAAACCTTTCTGGCTCATAGTTTATTCCCCCTCTCACACTAGAATATTATTCTCTGAGGCCACAAAGCATCGGGCAGTGAAGGCTTGTCATATTTCGCTACTTCCGCAATGCTCACGAACGACTCAATGTCCGGCCCTGAAGGGAATGTGCCTGTCAAAACGTTCGGGCAGCCTCCGATGTCATAGCCGTCTTCATTGAGCTGTACCCATGAACCCTCGCCGAGCATTACGACTCCGGGCATGACTCGCTCTGTGATGTGAAGCCTGCGTACTACAGTCCCGTGATCGTTGAAGATTTTGACGGTATCATCCTCTTTGAGTCCGCGTGATTCTGCGTCAACAGGATTCATCAACAACGGAATCGGGAACGCTTCACGGAGCCACAATGAATTGCTGACATTTCCGTGCGCTCCTCTTGGGACGTGGACACTGCAAACCTGAAGCGGGTATTTCCCCTTTATGCCCTTCTCGAAATCCGAGAATGTAGCCTCGTAGCCTTCTGTTGACGGCTCATAGATTGCTATCGGGTGTCCCTCGTTCCATCCTGCTTTTGTTACCATTTCGGCCAATTCACCGCAGTAAATCTGAATTTTCCCGTCGCGAGTCTTGAGGGGATTTTTCTCCGGGTCATCGCGGAATTTCTTGTTGTTGATGTAGTAGAAAGCGTCATCCATTTTTCGCGGCACCTGGTAGCTTCCTGCCTCGCGTAATTCGCTGAGTGTTATTCGTCCCTGCTGAGGCTGTCCCTCAACGCCCATCGCTTTAATGTCATCGGCGGTAATCGTCAAAAGAGTCTCCATCCCGGAATTGTCCGGCTTTGCGACTTTCGCCCCGGCCAACATGTTGAAGTTCTGCTGCTTCAGTGAAACGGGTTCAACTTCTTTCGGGTCAAGTCCGAGCCTCTTGCCTAACTCCAACGCTATCCATCCGTCATCTTTTGCCTCAAATAACGGGTCAATAACTTTCTGCGTCCATATGATGACCTCACGCGCTCCGCCTAATACCATTCCGTCCCGCTCCCAAGGGGTTGTGATTGGGAGTACGACATCTGAGAACATAGCGTTGCTGTTGAGCAAAAATTGATGAGTAACAATGAAGTCAACCTTTTTGTGAGCCTCGATGCTTTCCATCGTGTTGGCTGTCTGCGAGACTATGTTGCTATGGGCATGATATATCACGTGAACGTCCAAATCTTTCTTGTCGCCCTGTCCCGCAGTGTATTTCCCTGTGAGGATTGCCCGCCAGTGTTCATTAGCGCACATTCTCTCGCTGTTGGGAATGGGATTCTTGATTGCCTTAACGCCTGTTGAGCCGGGAGCTACAAGAGCAGGGCCGCCTTCCGTTGAACGTTCCTGACAGCTGCACGAGAACGCACCGCCCGCGATCCCCACATTGCCCGTCATGGCCGCTAACGTTGTCTGAGCGAGGCAGACATGAGTCGCTTTGTCAGCACGCGCAGAGTTCCACGCAAAGAGAGCTGTTACGGGTTTCGTGAGTCCGACTTCACGCGCAAGACGGTAAATCGTATCAACAGGAGTCCCGCAGATTTTTGATGCCCATTCGGGAGTCTTGGGAAGTCCGTCAAGATTCCCCAAAACGTAATCCTTGAAGTTGAGCTTGGGATCTGCTCCTTTCGGCATATGCTCAGAGTCGAATCCTACTGTGCAGCGGTTCAGGAAGTCCCAGTCAATCATAGGCTTTTCGGGGCTGTCTTCCTTCAGCATAACGTAAGCCATTGCGAGAATTAGCGGTGTGTCGGTCGCGGGTCTTATCGGGATATACTCATCGGCGATAACGGAGGCTGTTGTTGTGTACATGGGATCTATCGCGATGATTTTCGCTCCGGCTTCCTTTGCGCGAATCAAGTTGTTCATTGCTGAAGGGTAACTGTTCCACGCAGGATTACTTCCCCAGAGGAGAATCAGTTTTGCTTTCACGAGGTCGAGTCGGTCATTCTGATTGTGAAATTTCCTGTCGTAACCGAAAATCGGCCTCATTGCCTGCCTCCATGCACCGCGAGACCTGCTGCCGTATTTCGACATGTAACCGCCGTAAAGCCCAAGTACCCGGAAAATTTCCCCGCCCTGATTGTTGAAGTTCTCATCCATGAGGAATATTGACTTAGGGCCGTACTTCTCCTTTGACTCGCGAATCTCTGACGCAACAATGTCTAGTGCCTCGTCCCATGAGATTCTCTCCCACGTGTCGCGCCCCCGTAATGATTTGTCCCCGCCTCCGTGTGTCCAGTGAGTCCGCTTCATCGGGTACTTCAGCCTGTCCGGCCCGGCAACTTGCTGACGCTGTGCGTGTCCCCTCGCGCAGGCTCTCAGCTGCGGGTAATCGATTGAGTCGGGGTGAGTGTCATCGGTCTTGAGACGGACAATTTTCCCCCCGCTAACGAGTGCTTTGATGTGGCAGCGTCCTCCGCAGTTATGCCAGCACGGAGCGTTTTTCCATTCGCCTTTTTCCTGTGAAATTTCCTGAGCCTCAGCGGGCGTTATCTTCTTGAGTTCGTTCTCATAGCCCGTTAAAGCCGTCAATGCCGAAACAGCCGCGCTCCATTTGAGGAAAGCACGCCGTCCCAGCTTGAATTTTGAGATCGTGTCAATTAATCCCATTGTGCAAAATGACTCCTTTCGTGAAAATTTTTGTATGTCAGCCAAGAATTTCACCGAGAAGATTCATATCCTCAAGCACAAAGCCTTTGAGAATAATTCCTGCTCCCCTGTAAAATTCTGTGAGCGCGTATTTCTGAATGTCCCGCGAAAATTCCGAGACCCATTGCGACAAATGATCGTCAAGAAATTTCCTGCTGTCTTTCAGTGCGTCTTCATTCCCCGCAAGCCGTAACATGAAATCAAGCTCGAACCCTATATGATCGTCTGCCTCATGAGGATAATTTTTCGGGATAAAGTTATATTTGAGATACTCCCGCCGAACCTCGAACGCCGTATCCTGATACAGTAAATGCTCGTTGCTGCGGTAAACAGACTCCCACGGCGGAGCAGGAAGCGCATACGGCCCTACGAATAACTGCGTGAAATCCCAGCGGACTTCTGATGTCATTTCGTCGTCTTTGTCTTTCTTGTCTGCGAAAAATTTTGTGATGAAATTTATTCCCGTGTCGATGAGATTGCCTTCCTCGCGGAACGGGAAACTGTCAAAAATTTCATTGTCCCTCATTGCCTGAAGAAGTGATTTTGACGGCTCAACGTAAAATATTTTCTTCAGAACGTCATAGCCGTATTGCCTCATCTCCATAATGATTTTGAGATCGTCCCTGTTAAGTTTTTCACCCATGATTAATTTTGCCCTCAGAATATGAATATCAATTGCCCCGATTAACCGCCGGGACTCTGAACGCAAAATTTCAGGGAAAAAGTGTAAAGAGGCTACAATTTCTCACGCCGGCGATAACATAATGCAGCACGTGCAAACTTGCAGGCCGTTCATGTTAATGTCAGACGCAATGAAATTCCCCTCCTCAATTTGTGATTGTGATTTGTGAGATTCTAAGCGTGTATCAGTTCAGGCGCAATAATCCAATGTCAGTAATCAGCCATTCCGCAAACGCCCGGTAATCATTAATCCCGAAAACAGGAACATCACACTCAAAAGGGACATCACTAATCACCGCAATATATTCACCGTCAGGAAGGCCATAATCCCCGCGCCGGAGTCCGATTCGCTTTAAGCCTTTCACACTCTTGAAGCCCTCCGCGATAATCACATCGACATCATGAATACGGGTCAATATATCCTCAAGCGGCGTAAATCTGTTCTCCATTATTGCCGAGTGAGTCCCGGAAGTTATTGCGACAACCTCCGCGCCTGCCTGCGTGAAACGGTATGTGTCTTTGCCTTCACGGTCAACCGAAAAATTATGCGCGTCATGTTTCACGACTGCGACTCTGATTCCGCGCTTCCTGAGTTCGGGTATTAGCCCCTCAATGAATGTTGTCTTGCCTGAGCCTGACCACCCGCAGACCGCGTAAACTGGTATATTCCGAATAATGAAAACCTCCAATTGTTTTTCGCGCTGAACATGAATTAGAATATCACAATCACAAAACATTTCAGGAGGAAAAATTTTCATGCCGTCAAAATTAACGTGAGCAGTAAAAATTTATGCACGTGCTGCAAACTGCCATGTTGATACGGCCTCTGCGATTCCTTCTTCACTTTCCGATTAACTTTCAGGCAGTCAAAATCATAAAACGTTCGGTGAAAATTCAGGGGGTAATTTCACGCCCTCAGAATTAATTTATACAAGGAGTGATTTTTTCCATGCGTAAAATTTTAGGCGTACTCCTCGTTTTTGCGGTAGTGTTCTCGTTCGCTTCCGTATCATTCGCAGAGTACAAAGGCACAGTAACATTTGACGTAAACCTCAAAGACGCGGCAAAAGCTGAGAAAGCTGAATTGTGGCTCCCCTATCCTATGTCAGACGCGAATCAGACAATAACGCTTGTTGACGTGAAATCGAACGGCGCGAAAGTCGGAGTCGAGAATGACCCGAAAGCCGGAGCAGTTTACCTCCATGCGACATGGACAAAGCCCGCTGAAGTTCCGAGCCTCACGATGTCGTTCAAGGTCGACTCGCATTACGCAAAGAAACCCGCGGCGGCTCTCAAAGAGACAAAAGACGCATTCCCGCCGGAAGTCATGAAATACACGATGGCGACTCCCTCGCTCCCAATCGATAAAGGCTTCTGCGCTGAGGCAAGCATGGAATTTCTCAAGAAAGAGACCGTTCTCGAAAAGGCTCAGAGTATTTACATGTGGGTGCTTGAGCATACATTCAGGGACGAGAGCGTGAAAGAGGGCTGCGGACTCGGACTTCCTGAGCGCACAATCTCAGAGAAGAGCGGCGGCGGAAAATGCGCGGACATCAGCTCGGTGTTCGTTGCGCTGGCGAGGGCTTCAGGGATTCCGGCGAGGGATGTTTACGGCTTGAGGGTTGACCCGGCCAAGTCAGGCGAGATCACCGGAAACTATCACTGCTGGACAGAGTTCTACGTTCCCGGAACAGGCTGGGTGATGGCTGACCCTGCCGATGTCCGCAAGAAGATGCTGAATGAGAAAATCGAGAAGGTTGCGGACGCAAAGAAATGGATTGATTTCTTCTGGGCGGGCGATGACCTTCTGAGAATCGCTCTCAACCGCGACACACGCGAGACAGTATTGAGTGAGTCAACAGCAAAGACTCCGTTGACGTACTTCATGTATCCCTATGCGGAGATTGACGGAAAAGCGATAGACTGGTTCAGCCCTAAGACATTCGAGTTCAAAGTGAAACTTGATTTAGACTAACCGCAAATTTTGCCCTGCCTGTAAAAAGACGGGGCATTATTTTTCCCCTCATGAAAAGCAAAATATTAATCCTCTCAGCTTTCGTTATCGCTGTCGTTTCGTATTTCATTTTCCCGCCGTACAAGAATTTCATTGACATGACTCTCTCTGCGTTTGCGTCGGGGGATTTCGGGGTCATGCGTGAATTTATTGCTGACTACGGAGCATACGCCGCGGCGGTGTCGTTTTTCCTGATGATATTTCAGTCGGTAGCCGCTCCCCTTCCTGCGTTCGTCATCACTCTTGCGAATGCGAATCTTTTCGGCTGGGTGAAGGGCGCAATCCTCTCATGGTCAAGCGCGATGGCCGGGGCTGCTTTGTGCTTCTACATTTCGCGGGTACTCGGACGGAATGCCGCTGAGAAACTCACGAGCCGGGCAGGGCTTCAGTCAGTCGACAAATTTTTTGACCGCTACGGAACTCACAGCATACTTATTGCGCGACTCCTTCCGTTTATCTCGTTCGACCTTGTGAGCTATGCGGCGGGGCTAACGTCAATGCGTTTCTTGCCTTTCTTTGTGGCAACGGGAGTCGGACAATTACCTGCAACAATCGTATATTCATATGTCGGCGGAATGCTGACGGGCGGAGCGCAAATGTTGATGACGGGATTACTATTCCTCTTTGCGCTGTCTGCTGTCGTTGTGATGATGAGACAGATTTACAGGGAGCGCGGAAAATGACCCGCCGGATAAAAGTTGTAGCCTTTGTGATTTTGCTGACGGTGATAATTTTGCTGGGTCATTATTTCGGAGGCACTGAGAAATTCATTGAGGCCGCGAAAAATTCCCGTGCGCTTGCTGACGATTACCCATTAACGGCCATGATGATATACATTCTCGCTACATCATTCTGCTGTGTCGTTCTTGCTATGCCGGGGGCGTTCTTTGCGGTTATCGCTGGGATTCTCTTTGAGCCTTTCACGGGGACAATACTATGCGTGATTGCGGCGACTCTGGGTGCTGTGCTTGCGTTTCTTGCGGGAAGATATTTCCTGCGCGACTCAGTTCGTCCGATGATTGAGACAAATTCCCTGCTCAAGAAATTTCTGATTGATGACGTTCAGCACAGCGGAGTGATTTTGCTGATGGTAACGCGGCTTGTACCTGTATTCCCGTATAACCTTCAGAATTTCGCTTACGGCCTCACGGACATAAAGCTATTGCCGTATACTGTGTACACGTTCATATTTATCGCTCCGGGTTCTGCGGTCTTCACGCTGGGCGCGGCGGGTATCGGAGACTCTGAGCGGAGAAATCTATACTTGTTCATTGCCGTATCAGTCGCAGTAATCGTAACAATCGCGGGAGTCATTCTGCACAAAAAATTCATTAGGAGGTAACAATGTCATGAAAAAATTTCTGCTTGTCATGGCCGTATTCTGTGCGTTAGTGTCAGCGTCATTTGCTGAAGAGCTTTCGTTAATCGTCAACAAAGAAAAGGGAGAAATAATCATCCCCGCCGAAATCAACGGAAAATATTTAGTCAGCCCGACAAAACACGCTCTCTCATACTACAAGGGCGGCAACGGCGAAAAATCCATCATGCGCGCACTAGTCAGCGAGATCGATTACTACAACGCATTAACCGAACTCGGAGCAGTCCCGGGCAACAACATAAAGCCGGAAGACATGAAAGCCCGCAACAGCTCAGAAGGGAAATCAACAGAAGGCTCAAAGCTCGCGGCGTTCTTGACGTGGGAAGGCTCAGACGGTGAAATCCCGCTTGATGACGCTGTAATAACTACGTCCGCAAATGGAGAAGTCAGACCCATAGACCTGAGATTTTCCGGCAACCTCGAATTTGCACAGAGAGCGCACCCGGGTTGCTTCATCTGCCTTGACTCATGCGCCGCAGGAATCAGCACTAATGCCGCGTGGCCTACAGGAGCCATGAACAATAGGGAGGTCAGCTTCAAGGGTAACGCAAAAATTCTCCCGCCTGACGGAACAAGGGTAAACGTAATTGTGCGTCTCGTGAAATAATGCTCGCAATCCTCTACAACTCCGTAACGCTGGGAATGTTAATCAGCGTGTGCTTGTTCCTCAATGAATGGCTTGAAATGCGCGTAAATATCGGCTGGGTATTCTTCGGTTTATCCGGCCTCCTCTTTTTGTTGCAGACTGTCATAAAGCCCCTGCGGAAATTTTGCGCGACATTCACGGCCTCAGCGTTTAGCCTCGCTGTTTCGTGTTCGGGAATATTCCTGCTTCTCGGTTCTGAGGGCGTGAAAATCATTCCTGCGTCAATAATCCGTGAAGGTCTGATGATTAACAGGGTTTCTTTTGCTACAATCAACACGGCCATGATTGCTTTTGCGGTTATCGGCCTGATACTGATATACGTAACGAGGGAAAGAAAATGAGCATCAGAAAATTTCTGTTCCGTTCGGCAATGAAAGCTGATATGTTTCTCGCGGCCTCATCAATTCTCAGACAGTCATCGGGGAAAAGTGAGACCGTGTTTTTTCCGGGGTGCAGTCTCATGGGCTACAATCCTGAATATGTCTTTGCGGTTCGTGATTACATCATCGGGAATTTAGGCTCCTGCGGAATATTCACGGCCTGCTGCGCCAAACCGCTAAAGCTCATGGGAGAGTCAAAACTATTCACGAAACGACTCGACAGCGTAAGGCGGTCTCTTGACGCAATGAACGCCCGCACGGTGATTACAGCCTGCCAGAGCTGCAACAACCTTCTCCGGCAATACGACACGGGACGGGAAATATTATCCTTGTGGCCTCTGATACAGTCTCACGGACTCCCCGAAAGATTACGCGGGAAATTCTCCGGGCTTGACGCAAGCATTCAGGACTCATGCACGAGCCTGCCGGAAGTCTCCGAGAGCGTCAGGAGGATTCTTGCGTTTCTCGGCGTGAATGTGATTGAGTTTCCGCTGAAGAAATGCTGCGGAGGAGTCCAGACTCTCACGACATGCGACTCACGTTACGGCAGAAAGTGCAAGATTGAGCGGGCGAACGAATCACCCTGCGACATCATAATCTCATACTGCGCCTCTTGCCGGTCTGCTATGAGTCTCGGAGGACATGACAGCATTCACATACTTGATTTAATTTTCGGGGAGGGCGAGCCGTCAGCAAAACATTCTAACCTCTACAACAGATACATCACAGCAAGGAGAGTACGACATGATACCGTTTGAAGAAATGATTGATGATAACGCGCTGAAATTCACGGCGGAAAAATTGCGGGTGCTTCAGGTCAATATAGGGAGTCTCTGCAATCTTTCCTGCACTCACTGCCACATTAACGCCGGGCCGGGACGGAAAGAGATTATGACGCGGGAGACAATGACTCACATTCTGCGGATACTCCCGAATTTTGAGACTCTCGACATTACCGGGGGTGCGCCGGAAATGAATCCTGATTTCCGTTTTCTTGTTGACGAGGCCGCGAAACTCGGAGCGCATATCATCGTGAGAAGTAATCTTGTTATCATGACGCAGAGAGGCTACGAGGATATACCCTCTTTTCTTGCTGACAGAAATATAGAGATTGCCGCGTCCCTTCCCTGTTACACGGAGGAGAACTGCGACTCAATGAGGGGAAAAGGTACATTCAGTGCCGCAATATCTGTGCTGAAGACTCTTAACGCCCTAGGCTACGGCCATGATGAGAGTCATATTCTCGATCTCGTCTACAATCCTAACGGTGATTTTCTCCCTCCGAATCAGTCCGAGCTTGAAGCGGAATACAAATCGCGCCTAATGTCCGAACACGGGATCACATTCACCCGGCTGTTTACCATCACAAATAACCCGATCGGGCGTTTCGGCGACTCTCTCAGGAAGTCGGGAGACTATGACAGCTACATGAATCTCCTGCGCGACTCCTTCAACCCGTCAGCAGCAGAAAATATGATGTGCAGATTTCAATTGTCTGTCGGCTGGGACGGGAAATTGTACGACTGCGATTTCAATCAGCCGTTAGGACTCACGATTGACGGCCCGGAAAATATCGCAGACCTTCACGAGATTCACAGGAGGCGAATCAGATTCGGGAATCACTGTTACGCCTGCACAGCCGGAAGCGGGTCAAGCTGCGGAGGAACGACAGTACAGTGATTTCGGTGATTGTCCCTGTCCTGAACGAGGCCGAAAGAATCACGGGGCTAATATCATCATTGCAGAGTCTTGACGGGGAAAAGGAGATAATAATCTCTGACGGAGGAAGCACGGACGGTACACGCGAAAAAATTTCAGCCTTCAGCAATGTAACACTCATAAATTCACCATCAGGACGCGCAAGACAAATGAACGCCGGAGCAGAAATATCATCGGGGAAAATTCTGTGGTTTGTACACGCTGACTCTATCGTCTCACCTTCAAGCCTTCACGACATAGAACGGGCAATTTCTGACGGGGCAATAGGGGGATTTTTCCGGCTGAAGTTTTATGACGCTGGCGACTGTTTCATGCGGTTCATTGAGCGGACATCACACACGCGGGCAAAAAATTTCTGTCTCATTTTCGGGGATCAGGGATTATTTCTGAGGCGTGATATTTTTGACGATCTCGGAGGATTCGCGGACGTTTCATTGATGGAGGACTGGGAAATTTCGCGGAGGCTGAAGCGTTTTCACAGTCAGGGGAAAATTCACGCGCTTGATACTGTGATAGGGACATCGGCAAGAAGATACACGCAGAACGGAAGATTTCACACGTGGCTGAAGATGAATATCGTGAAGGCTCTGTACATTCTCGGCGTGAACACTGAGACATTGAGGCTGATTTATGACGGCGGGAAATGATAACGCGCTCATAATATTCTCCCGTCTTCCCATCGGCCATGAGACAAAGACGAGACTCGCCCCGCTCCTGAATGAGACTCAGCGGTCAAAATTACACCTTGCTATGTGGCGTGATATTTTCGGCGAGGCACTGAAGCTCCGTAACACCGACATATATTTATATTGGACGGGAAGCGGGAACATTTCAGACTGGCAGAAATATATTCCGTGTTCGTTCATTCTCAGAAAACAGGAAGGTGAAAATCTCGGTGAAAGAATGCGTAATGCCATGCGGGATATTTTTGCGCTGAGATATAAGCGGGCTGTGATTATCGGCTCTGACATTCCATCGGTGAAGGCTGAGAATATCGCACGGGCTTTCGGCTCGCTGAATGACTCTGACGCTGTTATAGGGCCGTCATCTGACGGAGGCTACTGGCTCATAGGCATGAGGAAATTTATCCCTGAGGCATTCGGCATATCATCATGGGGAAATTCGAGCGTCCTTGCTGAGACTGTGAGAACGCTGGCCGGACTCGGAATATCATGCGGGACAGCGGACACTCTTGACGATTTAGACACGCCCGAAGATGTCATCAGATACAGGGGCATGAACTCAGACACCTGCACCGGGCAATATATATCTTCTGATACTGTTCTGTGAAGTGTTCACGGCAAAATTATACCCCCTCATGATTCAAGGGGGTACGGAATGAGTTTCACTATTTCAGCGTGAAGTCGTAATGCTTTGAGTAATCCTCCTGAATGTTCAGGCGGAGAGTCCTGTTCGCGAGGTCGTAAACTGATGTGTGCCATGTCTGCCAGAAATTATTGGGATTAATATTCCTGTCGTGCAGCTTGTAGGTATCAATCTGGGACTGAATATCTGCCTTGAAATCCATCGGAGAGTGTGCGATTGTCAGGCTTCCTTCTGTGAACTCAGTGTACCAGAAAGGATTTGTATCGGCTTCATAGGCTTGTGTATATTTCACGCGCTCCATTAAGTGAGACATTCCCTCGGCGGATTCTGCGCCCTCTGCGTAATGCTCCTTCAGTATGGCGTAACGTTCAACTCCGCAGGCATGTGGCGTAAGAATCGGGAAGCCCTCATAGATTTTCCCGGCAACTTTCTGCCCTGTCTGAGCTACATGCTTTGCGTAAAGAGTTTTCGGCGCATAGTTGACGTAGAAATTTGTCATGATGTTGTCCGTGTCGTTTCTTGCGACAAGCTCGCCGTCAATGCACTCAATGATGTAGGTCTCCTTCTCGTCAGAAAGCATCCAGTGAAGCCCCCACCATGTTCCGTAACCGCCGTAAATGTCCATGTTCTTTAAGAGTTCAACGCCATGAGCTGCGGATTTTGCGTGATCTAGAACGTAGCGGACTACTGCCATAGAATGAATACGGGGTTTGCCGTAATTAGTTGAGAGAAGAGTCGCGAAATCAAGATCAACGGCCGGAGCAACGTTGCTGTTCATGGCCACGCCGTTTTCGTTGATGCCGTCAAAAGTCATGTTTGGCAATGCGAGTAATTGAGCTTCCGAAATTTTGTCAACCTCGTTAGCTTTGAACTTGAAATTTGCGGCCATTCCTATGCTTGCGTAACGTCCCTCAGACTCTTTTGCGGCAATCTTGATGACAAATTCCGGGACATCGGCGTAATCCAAATCCAAATTACGGCCGTAGAAATTTCCGTTGCGGACAGCGGAACACGCAAAGCCCGTCTTGACCTGTTCGCCCGTTGTGAGGTCGGGTGCGTAGTCGGTGTACTCCATGTAGTACAGGTAATCGGCGAGCTTTTTCGGAGCTGTGAATGTGGCCTCCTGCGCCGCCGAACCGCAAACAGCGAAACCGAAAATCACAAGCACCGTCAACATATAGACTGCACATTTCTTAGAGATATTCATATGCTATCTCCCCCTGAAATATATTTTCTGATTTCCATTTTACCCTACCGCGCAAGAAAGCTCACACAAAACGAATTTTCCGGCGGTTTGACAAAATCAGCGGTTGTTGCTATATTCTTACGGTTGACTTTGGCCCCGTAGCTCAGTGGATAGAGCGACTGCCTCCTAAGCCGTAGGCCGGGTGTTCGAATCACCCCGGGGTCGCCATCAACCTTTCCTCACACCGTAATATATCCCCGGCATAATCATAATCATTACAGCCTTCATGAAGACTTCCGGCTTTCTCCTCAGCGTGAAGAAACATATCCCGCGCCGCAAAATTTTCATGGCCTCGCCGTCTCGCAGAACAGCATCATATTCCGCCCGGCTGCGTTTCATGGCCGCGAGGTTTAGCCGACGTATTACGCTCTGAGGCAATAATATTCTCCCGGCAATCTCCCTAAGCTCACAGGATTTTGCGTACTCACAGAGATATTCAGCGGTATGTTTCTGCGCGATTGTATTGTGGCCGTAGCGGGTGATTTGCTTGCTGAATGTGTCATTGTCCCGGACTGAACCCATTTCAGGATGGTGCATGTATATATACAGGCATTCGCGGACAAACGAAACACTTTCAGCCCTGCACAATGCCCGCGTAATGAAGTCAATATCTTCACCGGAAGAGCAGCCCTCTGTGAAACGGAGATTATTGCGCCTGAGAAATTCAGCACCGTACATACACGCCCACACCGCAGGAATATTCCCGCAGAGTATGAAGTCTTCACCGCACGAAATCTCTTCACCGTCAGCAGGAACTATATCAGCGTCGCTCCTTCCGTCCGTGAACCTGTCGACAAATCCGCAGAATGATATATCACATTCACGGGACGAAATCACATCATGAAGGCATGACACGAAATTTTCACGGATTACATCATCAGCGTCAACAAAGCATATATATTTACCCTGTGAGACATCAATCCCGGTGTTTCTCGCGGCTGATACTCCCCTGTTGAGGTCATTCGTGATTACACGGAATTTTCTGCCGGAAGCGTCAAGAATTTCACGCGCAATTTTCCCCGTGTCATCACATGAACAGTCATCAACAACAATAATCTCAATGTCAGCATATTTCTGTGAAATAACGCTCTCAAGACAAGGGGCAATTCTTTTCGCGGCGTTGAACGCAGGAATGATTACGCTAATCATAATCCTTGTGGGAAAACTCGTAGAATTTCGCAAACTTCATGAAGCGCAGTATCGATATATTCGCACAGTGTATGAAGCCCCACCAGCCGAGTAGAAAATATCTGTGGAGAATGTAATACTTCAGGAACTCAAGCGTCGAACATCCCACAAGCCGCCACGGGGAATAATTCTTGTGCTGAAGGATTGCGCGTTCGGCGAGCTTGTCGGACTCTCCGTTGTATTTGTCGATTACGTGATGGACTGACAAGAAAGAATAATGCTCCATGAGATTTTTGCACGTCCCGAATGTCGCATCGGGCCGGGCTTTTATGACATCATCATGGCCGTGTTCCCCGCTGGTTTTCCAGGCGTTTCGGTTGTAGAGGCGTATTGTCCTGTAGGGCTTCACCCATCTGTTTGCGCACTTCATTCCCGGATAGACTTCTCCGCGGGGGAGTATGTATGCGTCCTTTGTGCCGGAGCGTTTTATCTCTGCTATCTCTTCAGCTAGGGCAGGGGGGATTATTTCGTCAGCGTCAAGCCTCATTACCCAGTCAAACGAGCAATTATCCTCGGCGATTTTTACCTGATGCCCGCTCGACTGCCATTCGTGGAACATGAATTTTGCACCGTATGAGCGCGCTATTTCCTCCGTTCGGTCTGTGCTTCCTGAGTCAACTATGACAATTTCGTCAACAAGATTTTTCACCGACTCAAGCATTCGGGGCAACCGTTTTTCCTCGTTAAGCGTGATTACGTAGAGCGATAATTTTTCTATGTGCATGAATTTTCCCTTTCACTTTATGGATATTGATATTATACAGAAAAAAACAAGGCCGCCCGCTTTAGGCTGACCGTGTTTCTTTTTGAGGGGGGTAAAACTATTTAACGGACGAACATGAACGAGGGTATGTAAAAGTCATTCTCTCCGTGAAAGTCCTTCTTGCAGGTGTAAGACTCTCATGATTGACTGCGTTCCGTCATTTGTTCGTTACACCAAACATTATAGCCGGAAAAATTTTTATGTCAACACACAACAGGAAAATCTGAGATTTTTTGACGGTCATCATCAAAAAAATTGCGCCGGATACCCCTTGCTTTCGCTATGGTGAGGAGGCGCATACCTCCTATTTATTGTTGTAACGCCCAAGAGCGTGCGGGCTTTATATCTGCTAACATGAAACAGACCTCCGCCCGCTAGAGTTATAATCCTTCGCCAATGTTGTCCTGCGGTTTATACGATTACAGCACCGCTCCTGCCTCTCAGAGCTTTTAACCATAATCCTTAGAGCTGCAAGTTAGGATTTACGCTCGCAGGTAACTATATATTCGCAGGCAACGTAGCTTGCGCTAAGGCTAGTCAGTCAAGGCTTTTACAAGCCTCCGGCTTTAGCC